>QZKU01000053.1 GCA_003598085.1 Candidatus Abyssobacteria bacterium SURF_5 | reverse complement strand
TCGGCGGCAGAATCGTCCGGAACCTGGTCTTCATCACCCGAGAGAACGCGTCCAACCACAAAATCCAAAACCAATCGCCTAACATGGGTAAGAAACTCAGAGACTGTCATAACCTTGCCAGGCTCATCAGCTTTTTTCACAACAGGATATTTGCCATACGCTTCTAACGCTGGCCCAGTTGCAGCCCAAATAAAATCTGGCCCCCGAATACCGGCATCCCAAAATTCCCGAAGTTTAACCTGAATGTTTCGCTGCATCTCCTTTAAAACCTGACTATCCCAGCCAAACCGCATTGCCTCTGAACGTTTCTTGCATATTAGCCAAACAGAAGACGCTAATGCCGCCGATGACATCGCTCGCATGCGAGTTCCCATTTCAGTCTGAATAGGCCAGCTGCCGTCCACGGTAAAACCGGCTCGAATTATAGCTGACACTAGCGATTCCCACCCATCTGGTTTTTTATGGGCAAAAACGATGACTAACCTGCCATCCGCTTTGAGAACGTTATAGCAGGACTGGAAGGAATGAAACATACCTTCTTCGTAAGCAATTTTTGATTTTATGCGGTCTCCCCCATGACGGCTATTATCATCAATGAGTTCTCCGTCATTTCTTTCATGGTCCCACTTTGGTGATTTAGATTGCAGAAAAGCCTCACTAAGAAGACTAGGGTAGTCAGAAAAGATTCGCCGAAGCCAAACAAAAAAGAAATCCATCAGGTCTGAATATGAAATTGCGTCATAATATGGAGGATCGGTAATAATCGCGTCAACTTTGATGCCGTCGTATATCGAAGTTGATGATTGTCGTAGTATCTCTATAGAGGTGCTGTCACAATCTCTTACGAGGGCATGCTCAATATAACGTGCCACCCAATCAATCTGAGCCTCGAATCCACCGCCCACTCTATTAGTGACACATAATTCTGTCCAGTCCCATGTTATGGGTAGAGCGAAGCGGGCAAAGGTATGGCCTATTTTTTCTCCAGAATTATGCCAAGTACAGATTGTAGAGTTATAGTCTGTGGTCTTATCGCAAATAACTGCCAAATATGCAGTAATCGCGTCTTTCCATACAATTGGCATGGCATCAGAAGGTATTCGCCTGATAACCTGAACCAAGGTACCGATTGCCAATAATTGTCTTGGCGAAAATAAGCTGCTCCATTTCCTAAACCCATACAACGGGATACGAAAACCTAAGGCTTCCTTGGTTGGGAGGGGCTCGTCCGGAATCCCAAACGGGATAAGATCAAAAAGAATATTTAGCTTTTCCCTTGCACCTTCGGCTGCCTCTACTTCCTGATAGATAGGAAGCCGATACTGTTTCCCACTTAAAGTCTCAACCGCCACTGCTGTCATCGTTTCGCCTAAACGCCCAGCTTGACCCTCTAGACGTATATCATCCATCGTCATGATCGTCGGACAGCAAGGACATTTTGCCCCAGATCGCGACATTGTCCCAGCGCCAATTCGTTTATCATGTTCCCGTTTCTGGGCGGTATTACCCCCTTTTGCAGGGACATTATTTTGAATTCCGAAGACCACTCCAGTTTTATCTGCATTTGGCTCCATAGTAAGAAGCACACGCTTTTTGTCTTTCTTGCAGAGCCAGCGGGTTTTCAGGAGTGGTAATGTTGCCCGGCAGTTCTTGCAGGTGACCGTTCGGGCCCAAAGATAGGCCACGGTGGGTTTTGCTATCCATCTTGGATTACGTTTATCTGCAAGATACTCTTTACTAAAATCATTGTTCAGGGCATCGATATTCGGAGTGCCATCATCGTTGATAGGAACAAGTTTGAGGGGTTGCTTTTCATATGGCCGGGGATTCTTCTTATCAAGAGGCTCGAATTCTGCATACGTAGGGTAGTAGGGCGCAAGTTCTTTCCGCGCCTGATCGAGCACCCATTGCCCCCATGCGCGCACATGCCAGGCAAGATTGGCTTTCGGTGCACGGCCGGAATCCTTCTTGTCATTCAAGAAGAGATCTTCTTCAAATTCTTGCTTCTGCCTTTTCGTTTGCTTTGTTCGGCCAACAAGATGAGGATGCGCCTTATAAAAAGCGTTCATGAATTCTTCATTCTCAAGGATGAAGTCAGGGAGAGGATGTGTCTTTCCCGCCAGCTTCTGGGGATATTCGAGCGTGCATTTAAGAATAAGCCATGCTACGGGATTGATGTCTGACGCAGTCACTTCACAGCCAAGCCTCATGGCTTCGAGCGGGATTGCGCCGCCTCCGGCAAATGGATCGAGCACCTTCGGAGCGCGTCCGCCATAGGCTTTCCTGATTTCTTTCCGGAACCAGTCCAATGTCTCCTTATTCTCCGTTTCCCGCCCCCAATGCAGGATGCCGCCTTCGGTAATCTCCTTTTCGCGCTCTACTATCTGACCATTGGGCATCTTCTTCTTTTCGATTTTCTTGACGACTTTTCCGCCTATCTTCTCGCAGAGTTCTTGCCGTTTTTCCGGAGTTCCTGGATCCGGCAGAAGCGTTGCGATGAGCGCCGCCCGACACGCCGCCAGAGGACGCCGCGCCGGCCAGATATGAAGAGTTGAAATATGCCCATGTCGGACATTCTTCTCGTGTACCGAATCAAGAGAAGCCTGTTTTAACGGAAACGCGTGTTCGATCAGACGAGGTGTATCATTCACTTTTGTTTGCTCCCTGCATTGCCATTAGCCGACAGCGGCAAGCTTCCAAATACATATCCTCAAAATATCTCGCCAGCGGGCGTTCCATATCTGTATGTTCCCTTATCACGATAGACTTATCTGAATCAGTCAAATGAGAATGGAAGAAGAGCCACCCAACAAGGTGCGGGGTTGTCTGAGACATTTTATCCTGCAACACTTGCTTTGCCAGGTTCCTCGCTTTTTGATCATCCGTAAGGAATGCTTGGCGTGTCTTTAGAGCAAAGGCTATTGATGATAATTCGCCCTTGCCAAGCCTCTTGCGATTCTCCAAGATTTCGATCGTCTGCAGGTCGGTAATATCCAAAGGATAGCTTTTAAAATCGTTTTTCTGTGCATCCTGAAGTCGCAATCGGAGAACTTCGTCACACACAACATTCCTTTTCCTTGGCTTGTGAAGGCACTCATAAATGACAAAATAAGTGCATATGAAGCGAACTCCTGCTGTCTTGGCTCTATCATAAAGAGTCTGTGAAGAGAGAACATTCCAAACAGCACAGGTATCGGTAATGTTTTGGAGGTGGAAGAATGAAGGGTCAATTGACATGGCCCATTCCCCTTCCGTAAAGTGCCGCTATTTCCATAATCTCCGGCTCAGTAATCAATAGCATTTCAGCTAGTCTTCCACCCGATATGATACCGTTCTCGAAAGCGTCAAAACACAGCTTAACGTAAAAATCAGAAAGTCCGCGCTTGAGCAACTCCTCTTTTCTTGTTCGAGCACGAGGAGATAGATTTTCCGGTAATTCTGGGTCTGACTTTTTATCGAGGCGGACTCTTCTCTTCTTGATTTGGTTCATTTCACTTGTGCTCATTAATCCTAATGCACAAAGGGCATATAGGAGAGGATCAATATTAACCATTAATTTAACTGCCCAGTCTAGTACCTGAGAAAGATCCCAGACACGGACAGGGATTTTCTTTAGGAATTCTGGAGGCATTAACAGGTGTGAGGCAAAAGCGTTTGCACGAATCTCTGATAGGTCCTCCTTATCCCAAGCTGAAAAGGAAATCACGAAGTCACTCTCATCATCTAGTATCGCGTGAGCGGCTTCATGGGCAGCGGAAAACCGCTGACGGAAAACGTCTTCAGTGTAATTTACAAGGACACAGGGGCCAACCACAGGATGGCGAATAAATAAGCCTGATATTGAACTTTTTATTAAGCGCCGGCGAAAGACGTGGATTCCAATTTTTCTAAAGTCGTCATAGATGTCCATCGGTACTTTATGGGGCTCATAGCCAAGATGCCTGCGTAGTGCAGCGGCAGCAGCAACTCCATGCTCTTTATATATATGTCCTGTTTTTTCAAATTTGAAGGGATGAGGCCTGTAATCTGACATACTGCTAAGCAAAAAATACTGGCACTCGCACAGGAAAAGGAATTCTTGAATCGCCCACCGGTCATCTCGCGTGAGTTTGTCTCCATATTTCCTGAAGAGAAGTTCAGTTTGCTCAAAGGGGGCTAGCTTCTCGTTTGAAATGAAGAACTTGTAATCACATTTAAAGAAATCTGCCAAGATCAGCACTTCATCGCCGGTAGGTTCGGATTCTTGAGCGGCTAAACCATTAAGCCGTTCCAATGATATTCCGGTTCTTTGAGAAATTTCGTCATTGGTAACTTCAAACTGTTTGCAGTAGCGTCGAAGCTTATCCGCAAATAAGGCAAGGTCGAAGGCCATCATAGTACCTCCGCTGCTTCCATGACCTGCTTGACTCCAATCAGAACGCTTCCTTTGGCTTTCGCGAGCAAGGCGCCGAAGGGGTCGCGAACCCGAACGAGGCGCGGACTTGGTGTGGCGCATTCGTACACCACATACAGCCAGTAATCTTCTCGCATGTTACATGCACGCGCCCATTCATTGGAAGAAACTTCAACTTCTCCGGTGCCGGCACGCCCTTTCACCTCTATCGCTCGCCTGCAATTGCCGGAGCGGGTTGAAAGAAGATCGAATCCAGGATTGTCTGGAAGGCCTGCACCTCGAGCCAATTCCGGCGTGTGCACATAGGCGACGTCGGCTCCCGCGGCCTCCTCGAAAGCCTGAGCAATCTCCATAGCCACCATTTCGACAGTCGCCCGGTGTCGCTCAATCTCGGCGGGATCGGAAGAGGGAACCACAAGGGCATGCGCTATGAAAACGACAGGCGCCGGAGCAACAAGCTCTATTTCCTTTCGCGCAGCTTCCAAAACCGCTTTGCGGCGGGAACCGAGATTTCTCTGCCGCTGTTTGATTTCTTCGAGCGCTTGCAGCGCTTTGCGGTTTCCGGCCCGGGCTTTTTCTGATTGCTTCACGCGGGCAGTCGCAAATTCGGCTTCCTGAAAATCGAACCCTTTCTTGATGAAAATTTCCCGCTCGGGCAGGTTTTCCAGGAGCCGCTGTTTATGTCGGAGGGCAATTTCCCGGACAGGTCCCTCCGTGAGAAACAGCTGGGCACGCTGGATTTTCTCTTGAGCGGAAACGGCAAGGTTTTGCGCAGAGGAGGGAAGCCCTCTTCCTCCTTTCAGCAGCAGGAGATGCTCCACTGGGCACAGGCTGATTTTTCCATCATCATATTGTCTGAGTCCGACGAGTTTCGTTTCCAGAACATCTTCCCGAGCCAGTTCAGGTATGTCGGAATCCGTTTGCCGAACAACTGAAAGCAAGGCCAGATGAAAAAGATAGGGGTGTTCTGAAGAGGGATCGATAAAAATGGCGCCGCGGCGGCCCTGCTCAGACAATCGATTGGATACAAGCCTTCGAATTTCTTCAAATACCGGTTCGCCGGGATGAAGCCAGACTGCTTCGTCTCTATCTGGAGGGCGTGAAACAGAGAGCGCGTTCCTTACTGTCTCAGGGTATATCTCCAACGAGGGCAGGATCTCATCCATCGCTCCCGGCTTTACCGGGCGCATCGTGAAGAACTTGTCCATGTCGCCATCTATCTTGATATCCACAAGTGGCGCAGCGCGTTGGAGGTAGTGCCTGACGTACCCGGGCAGCAAGCGGAAGTAAATCTCACGGTCGAGAGTTTCCCGCAGGCGGGGGAGCTCTTTTGCAACGTCGCCATTCGTGCCATAAAGAGATTTTTCTCGTTCGGCAAGGGCTTCGACCTGTTCCTTTGTCAATCGGCCATCAAGTTCCCGGGCGACATCGTCCGGATCGGCCGTAATGGCCAGTTCCATGTACTTCTTTATCGAAACATCAGAAAAGATGCGGCCGATGCAGTCAAAGACCTTGTCCGATTTCAGCTCTTTTCGGATTGTCTCCAGCTTCCGGAGGAGCGTACCCAGCACTTTGCCTTCCCGGGTGGAGGAAGAGACAAGGTTAAGGATTAGAACTGGGTCATGCTTTTGGCCATACCGATGAATTCGCCCCATCCGCTGTTCGAGGCGGGCGGGATTCCACGGGATGTCGTAGTTGATCATTATCCGGCAGAACTGCAGATTGATTCCCTCACCGGCGGCATCTGTGCAAATCAGCAAACGAGCGCCGCCCTCGGAGGCTTGTTTGCGGAAATGTTCGACTTCTTTTTCCCGGTCGGTATAGTGCATGCCCCCATGTATCTGGGCAATCTGACCGGTAAAACCGAGACCATTCAGGCGCTTCACGAGAAAATTGAGGGTGTCACGGTGCTCTGTGAAAACAATAAATTTTTCGCCGGAGAATTTGGGGTCAGTCAGAATTTCCCGAAGCTTCTCAAATTTGGATTCCAATGCCAAATCATATACTTTTTCCGCCAGCGCAAGCAGATCCTTTACCTGCCCTTTCTCCGCCAACAGATCGGCGAGTGAAGCCGCGTATACTCCGCTCAGAAGCCTGTCTTCGGCCACCTCGTTTTCTTCACGCCCATCAATTTCAAATTCTTCATCCGCGGCCTTTGAATCAAGAACGTCCTCATCCTCTCGAATTCGTTTTTGGAACATGAGCAGTTGCTCGATGGTCAGCTTTCCATCCTGGACATCTTCGATTAATCTATCAAGCTTCTCAATCCGCCTCTCGAAAGAACGCATCAGGGCATATGTCGAACTGGCAAGGCGCCTTTGAAAAACTGCCATGGCGAGGCGCGCCGCTTCTCTATTCAGGAGTTTCGCTCTGTTGTAGACGTACTTCAGGTAATCGGTTGTTTCGTCATACAGCGTTTGCTCGCTGATTTCCCCCTGAGTCAATTTGTACGCATGAGTATCGGTTATTCTTTTCGGAAAGAGCGGCGCGCCGTCGAGATGGAGCATTTCTTCTTTTGTCCGGCGGATAAAATGGCGCCGGCGCTGCTCAGGGGAGTACCTATTAAAGACCGCGGGAGTTGAGAGGCCGTCCGGTTCGAGGAGCCGCCAGAGGGCGTAATAGGGATAGTCTTTCCCCATGTGCGGGGTCGCAGTCAGGAGCAGGAGGTGCTGAACGCTCCAACCGAGCTTCCAGTCTTCATTGAGGTCATTGACTCCGGCCAGCGCTTCGGCCAGGCAGTATCTTTTTCGCCTGATGACTCTCATGTCGGTTCCGCGGTCAGCTGAAAGCTTGTGGGCCTCGTCGAAAATGGCGATATCGTACGGAGACGTTGCTGCTTCTTTCAGACAGGAGAAAACACGGGGAGTGACCAGGGTATCGATGCTGATGATGACATTATTGCTATTGTCGCCGAGAAACGGATTCCTGTCGCGGGTATCGGAGCCGCTGACGATAGTAAAAGGAAGATTGAATAAAGTGAGGAGCTCACGCCTCCAGTTGCCGAGCAGTCCGGCGGGAGTAATGATCAGAATTCGCTGCAGCAGGCGGCGGGAAAGCATTTCTCGCAGATAGAGCCCAGTCATGATCGTCTTGCCGGCGCCGGCGTCATCTGCCAGAAGGAAACGCAATCGAGGCTGCCTCAGCATGTAGTCATACACGGCGATTCTCTGATGCGGCAGCGGGTCTATACTCGATATTTCGGTGGCAAAGGCGGGATTCATGAGGTGGCCGTAGGAAAGCCGTTCCCCTTCCGCCAGCAGTTTGACTACTTCGGGGTTGGCCGTGAAATCAAGGGTAGCCTTCTCATTCTTTCTTGTCTTTTTATCATAGGGCGTGTGTTGGTCCGCAATTTGCAGCGCAAATTCTCGGAGCCGGTTCCAGGAGAGTTGAGAAGGAGTTGTCTGGCCGTTCTCCCAGCGGTTGATGGTGGCGAAAGAAACGCCAAGAGAAGCAGCCAGGGCTTGCTGCGTAAGCCCAAAATGGGCGCGGAGTTCCCTTATACGTTCTGGATATTTACCGTCAGGCTTCGGACCAATGCGTTCAGATCTGCTCATTTCTCTGCTTTTCTGCTCAAAATCGTAAAGCGAGCCTGTAAGGTTGCCCGAATTATACCATATGTTATATCTGCTGTCAAATGAGCACGCGACCCTCTTTTTAGGACGCGATCAGGGTCATATTACACCTTCTTTTCGAATTCAATAGACAGCGCCAGGAGCCGCTTTAGCCAACGCCCAGAAACCGCTCTCCTCCGTTCTCTCCGTTTCCTCCTGTTACTTCTCCCCAACGCCCTCCTTCCAATCCGTGAATGCTTGTCCCGGCCTCGATCCGGGATCCGCACAAGTTGTCCTCAGCCGCCGAAGGTCCCAAACCTCCGTTTCTTCAGTTCCCTGCAGCCCAGAACCCAACGCCCCAAGCCTACCCTTCCTGCTTCTTCCTACAGCCCTTATCCTCGTTTATCGGCGTCCGTCGGCGTTCATCTGCGGTTCCAATAATCCTCAAAAATCTGCGCAATCCGCGGATAGGAAGAGTCTTTCTGTGGACTGTTGTCTGCTTTTCTAATCCGTGAAAACCCGTGGTGGAAAATGAGTTCAAGGTTCAAAGTTCAAGGTTCAAAGTTGAAGAGAAGAGAGATCCTTCGACTCTGCTCAGGATGACGAATGGGGAGCTCATCGGCGTTCATCTGCGGTCCCTCCATTTTAGATTTTCGATTGCCGATTTTAGATTTTGGAAGGAATCCGTGAGAATCAGCAGATCCCGGATCGAGTCCGGGACGGCGTCTGCGGATAAAAAAATACCTTTCTCTAATTCGCCTAATTCGTGAAAATCCGTGGTTCAAAAATGGTTTTCTCGGTCAGGGTTTGCGCGGGTTGACTCCGCTTTTCTTGAGGAGCTGTTCGAGAACCTCGTACGGCTGGGCGCCCACAACCGCCCGGTGATCGACCACAAAGGTCGGGACGGCGGTTATCCCCAACTCGCGCGAACGCAACCAGTCTGCATCGACGGCTTGCCTGTATGTTCTCAACTCAAGGATTGAGCGTGCCTCTTCCTCTGGAAGTCCGGCCGACTTCGCGATAGCGACCAGTTCATCTATATTGCCGATGTTCTTGCCTTCGGCAAAAAAAGCGCGGAAGACAGCATCGTGGAACAGGTCTCCCTTGCCTTTCGATTCCGCCCATTTGGCCAGTTCCTGCGCCAGGCGGCTGTTGTAGGTCTTGTCCCGGTCGGCAAGCGGCAGGCCCAATTCATCCGCCACCTGCTTTAGACGCGCCTTTACCGCCTCCAGGTCGAACGATCGCCCCCGGAAAAGTTCTTCAAGGGCAAGCCCGCCCTCGGGCGTGTCGGGATGCAGCGGAAATGCGATCCACCGGACTTCAATGTCGTAATTCTTTCGCAACTGTTCAATACGGACCGTACTGAAGTAGCACCACGGTCAGACATAGTCGGAGAATATTTCGAGAATCGTGGGCGCTGTCATGAACTCTCCTCTTGTTTCCTCCAGTTGACTGGAGGGTGCGACACACCTTCTTTTCGAGCTTGTTTGACCTGGTTTTCCAGGAGGTCTGCATAGGCGCAAGGAACCAGGTCGGATTCCTTAATACCCAATTTTCTCATGAGATCGGATGCAAGTCTCTGCCCCTCCTCCACGGTCTGGTGGGGGCTTAAGACTACCTCCAGTTCAACAAACGTGCCGAGCTTATCGACCTCATCCAGATGAATCCTGGTCTGTCCTGCTATATAGACCTCTCTCTTCTTCTTTACCGCAACAGTCTCGTCCAAAGCCTCGGCAAGCAACTTTCGCAACTCGAGCGGCCTGGATGTGCGGTAAATCCGGTAATGCGACTGTTTGGCTCCCGTGAGATCCGGTCGCTCGTATTGTATCAGTTCACCGGAACCATCTGAAAAGATTCGAAGCTTGAGCCTTCCTTTTCGCACACGGAAGAAAACGTCCTCTTGATGAAGCGTCTGCGGTGGTTCGGTGGCCATACGCGTCGCAATGCGTCTAAATGCGTCGTGTTCTCTGACCCTGGCCTTGATCTCAATATTAGATGGCATCTGTAGATTTCCTCTTAACAGGATATTGTATCGTTCGTATTTTCTTAATTCAATGGGAAAGAATCCAACCACCAAGGCACCAAAGCACAAAGGAAGCCGAACCGCCGATACACGCCGAGTGCGCGGATATCGCATCACTTGATAATACTGTTCCCGTTGTTTCATTGCCTTTCTCTCTTCCAACTTTGAACCTTGAATTCGGATCAGCTGAATGAAGCCGTCCGCGCCCTCGAAGCGAAAGACGTATCGGCATTTGGAGGAGTGGTGGACGTTTCTGATGAGTCTTCCCTGAGCAATTGGGTCTCCGAAGCGGCGAAGCAATTGGGCGGAATAGACATCATGGTTTCCAATGTTGGCGCTATGGCCATCGGCGCGGATAAGGATTCATGGCAGCAGAACCTGAATGTGGATGTTCTGGGGCTTGTTTATTTGGTTGAGGCGGGCTTGCCGCAAGGGTGTGGCGAAGCAAAATGCGGCGAAGAAAATCCGCGCGAATGTGGTTTCCCCCGGAATGGTTTATTTTGAAGGCGGGGTTTGGCACAAGGTCGAACAATTCATGCCCGATTTTTTCAAGGACTCCCTGGCCAGAAATCCGATGGGCCGGATGGCGACTCCCCAGGAGATCGCAAACGCAGTGGTCTTTCTTGCCAGCCCCCGCTCTTCTTTCACTACCGGCATCAATCTGAATGTTGAAGGTGCGCTTACCGACAGAGTGAATTACTAGAGGCTGATCGGCACATGTGATAAGGCCGGACGAGGTCGTCTTCACGCGCCATACAATCCCCCGGCATCGGCGATCGCTTGAATTCGGGTCAGGCCCACGGCGGTTCAAAGAGAAATCCTCCTTAGTCCCCCTTTCGTAAAGGGGGATTATGCTCAGGTGCGGTCGCGATGAATCAACGGGCACGTTCCCGCGAAGCGCGGGATGCCCCTACATGGGCGATCGGCGTGTATCGGCGGTTTCGCTGTGGACTGTGATCTGTTTTTCCAATTCGTGATAATTCGCGCAAACTCGTGGTTCATTCAATCTGAGAAAATCTGCGGAATCCCGGATCGAGTCCGGGACGGCGTCTGCGGATCAAATGGAGGACGCCTCTGCGGATAAAACAGGTTCGGTGGTCATCGGCGGGTAAAGCCCAGGTGCTCGGCGTAGCCGGAGCCTTCGACGGTTTGGGAAGGAAGGCGAGCGCCGGTCTGCCGGCCTTTATAAGAGAAGGCGTACAGGAAGCCTTCGCCGAAGATGGCTCGGGGTTCTGAAGACCGTTCCGCTTCGTAAGTAAACTCGGAGTTCTCGCCGCGCTGTGTTCCGATCCACCGTTTCGGCACGCGGCACGGCTGTTTCGCGTAGTTATCGAAAACCTCCCAGGCGAGCACTTTGCATTCGTAATGCTTCATGATGAGTGGCGGCTCTGTGCGCCGCCGGATGAGGCCCATGTTTTTGAGCTCCAATCCGGCCGGGCCTTCGGTCCACAGTGAAAGCGCGAAACCGCTCTCGGGCAGACGCAAAACCTCGTAACGAAACACTCTCAGCGGGGTTCGCATCGGCAGCAGATTTTTCCCCCAGCCGTGGTCGTGAAGCGCGGGGACAGAAAGCGCGCCGCTGGCTTCCCTCCATCGCCATTCAAGCCGGCAATCGCAGAACGAGGTGTAGTGGCAATAAATGCGGGGCGAATAAACCCACCAGTGGAATCCGGGCCAGGAGTCCAGTTGCATGGATAGGGTGAGATCGTCCTCGGGTTGCGTGTATTGAATGTGGTATTTCGGCCATTGGCCCTCAAACAGCAGTTTTTCTCCGAGCTTGAAAGAAACTCCGCGCGGGGTTTGGTACGACAGCTCGCGTGAGATCGAGTGGTATCTTTTGTAAGTTGCGGCCGTGTCCTTGCTTTCCAGGCAGAACTGCAGGTCAAACGCCTCTTTCGGGGCCGATCCTGCCCAATTTTTTGCCTGATCGAATAAAGTTCCGGTGAGGCCGAGCGTGACATTCAGGTTGAGGAACCGGAACGGCGCGTCCTGCGGGAACAACATGATGAGAGTACGCAGGTCCCACGGAAACTCGGGGAAGCGGGTCCGCTCCTGGTCGACAGTGGGCTGCGCGTTCGGCTCGCCCGAAGAACGGTCCAGGAGGCGGATTGCGGGCGCAAGCACCCGATGAAAGCGAAGAGGGGCCATGTATGGAGTTATCCCAGTTTGATGCCGCCCGGCTCAAAGACGCGCATCGGGTCTTCCCACACGAACGACAGGTCCACCATGTTGGGCGAATTGCACGAGCAGCAGTTTTCGGCGTCGATCCGCAGCTGTTTGAACCGCGGCAGCTCCATGATCTCCTTGAGAGGCATCTCCTGGATGTTGGCGATCGGCGTGTCGAGATTGAGGCAGTCTTCGACATAACCGCGGCTGTCGACCATGCAGATGCCGAGCTTTGGCAGATGGCACTTGTAGCCGGGCTTTCCGTCGATGAAGTACTTGAAGTAGAGTTCCGAATTCAGGATGGGGGCGCCTTCGCGCTTTTTCTCGAGCAAGCGCGCGCACACGCGCTGCAGCTCCGGCAGGGGCAGGCCCATATCGGTCTCGACGAAATGGCCGCCGCTCTTGCCGTGACGGAACTCGGTGATGACGTCGAACGAAATCCGCAGGTCCTTTTTTTTCGCCAGATTGATGAGGTCGTCGATTTCCTCGGCAATCCCCTTTTGAACGCAGACGTTGAACTGGAGCGACAGCTCCGGATATTTCCTCTTCACCTGTTCGATGCCTTTCATCAGGCGGTCGTACAGTCCGGGCAGGCCGCGGATCTCGTCGTGGCGTTCCGGTCTAGCGGAATCGAGGCTCATCACCAGCATGTCGATGTGGGGAAGGATTTCGTCCATCCGCTCTTCGAGGAACCAGCCGGTGGTGAAAAGGAGAATGGATATGTCTGTCTTTTCTTTTATGAATCGCAGGATTTCGCCGAGGTCTTTCCGCAGAAACGGCTCCCCTCCCGATATGGCGCAGGCGAGGAATCCCTCTTCGGCGGCCTCGGCATAGAATTTTTTAATCGCTTCGGCCGGCACATCTTTCCAGTCGTTGTGTCTCCACAGGCAGCTCCTGCACTTGCACATGCACTGCTGAGTTATCAGGTGGCCGATGATAAACGGTTTCCCGCCGCCTTCGGTCCTCAACTCGATCATCCGGTTGACCAGCCTGCCCATTTTCTCCAACATCTTTGGGCTCATTTCTCTCATGGTCCGGCTCCTTTCGAAGGGGTGGAACCTTCAAGGAAGATACTGCCACTCGGTTATGATTCTATCTCATGTGCATACTATTGCACAATCGCCAGGAGTCGGTGGTTTTCGGGCACGTTCCCGCGAGGCGCGGGATGCCCCTACATGGGCGTGTATCGGGCTTTCAAAGAGAGAGATTCTTCGGTTCCGCATTTTTTGCTTGACAAGAACGAGATTCTAGAATATAATTCTAATATGCCGAAGAAAGAATACGCAAAACATAAGAAATCAGAGCAGCGAAAGGAAGACATCCTGACGGCGGCGCTCGCCTGCTTTGCCGAGCATGGGTATCCGAATACGACGATGCAGGATATCCGCGAGCGCTCGGGCGCAAGCAACGGCAGCATCTATCATCATTTTTCGAGCAAGGAAGGCATAGCCGCCGCTCTGTATGTCGAGGCGATCATTGATTACCAGGCGCGGATTCTGGAAGCGCTCGAGCGCACCCCCCAGGCGCGGGAGGGAGTTCGCGCGATTATCGGGAGCCATCTGGATTGGGTGAGCGAGAAGCCGGAGTGGGCGCGGTACCTGATGGAGATGCGGCACGCGGAATTCATGAAATCGGCGGAGGAATCGTTGGCCGAGGCGAACAAGAAGTTCATCACCGCGTTCATCGATTGGTTGAGGCCGAACCTGAAGAGCGGCGCGATCAGACGGTTGCCGGCCGACCTCTTTCTTTCGCTCGTGCTCGGGCCGTGCCAGGAGTACGTTCGCATCTGGCTCGAGGAGAAATTCTACACGAGCATGGCCGCCGCGAAAGAAGAGTTGGCGAATGGGGTATGGTCGGCGGTACGCGGACAGGAGGGATGAAACATGGGTTCCGGAGCAGGGCGGGGGCGAGTCACTGCGACATATGCATGTTCATACGTGCCTGAGGAGATAATTGTTGCCGCGGGAATGACGCCGCGGCGGGTGATCCCGCAAGCGCGTCCGGCCGAAGCCGACGGAATCATCCACCCGAATTCGTGCCATTACATAAAGAGCCTTTTGGCCGAGGGCATGAGCGGCAGCTTTCCGGCAGACATTTTCATCATCGCCAACTCATGCGACGGCATGCGCCGGCTGCATGACCTGTGGAGGGAATATGTGCCGGCAATTCCCAGTTTCTTTCTTGAAGTTCCGAAGAAAAGCGATGCGGATTCGATAGCCTACTTTTCATCCAGTTTAAGAGCTCTTGCAGGTGAATTGGCGGAACGAGTGCATTGCTCTCTTGTCTCCGATAGTGGGCTGAACAAGGCCATTGTCGAGTACAACCAAATCCGGGCGCTGGTGCAGGCGGCCCAGCGGCTGCAAGCGAAGCCGGACGGAGGCCTGGATGCCCGTTCCATTTTCGGGTTGTATTTGGATTCGGCGCGGCTGAATGCGGCTGAATTTCGGCGGAAGCTGGATCTTTCATTGCGTGCGGCGGCACAAGAGAAGGGCATTGATGGACGGAGCGGCGTGATTGTAGCGGGAAACGTTATTTTTCAGTCGGGACTGCTCGAGCTGATCCGGGATGCGGGCGGTCGGGTTGCCGCGATTGATACGTGTTTGGGTGCGAGGCATTTTGACGGTCTCGTGGAGGAGAATTCCGAAGAGCCGATGCGAGCGCTTGCGAAGCGGTATCTGACCAGAGCGTCGTGTCCGAGGATGGAAGGCATCGGCGAGCGCGCCGCGCGGCTGCGGGAGACGGTTTCGAGGACGCGTTCCGGCGGAATCATCTACAGCTCGGTCAAATTCTGCGACTCGCACCTCTACGACATCGCGTTCCTGCAGGATCGGTTTCGCGAAGAGGGCGTCCCGTTCCTGTTTCTCGAGAACGATTACGAGTGGAGCGGTCTGGGGCAAATGAAAGTCAGGGTGGAAGCATTCCTCGCTCTGATCCGCGAAAAGGAGGCGGCTTCCCATGTATAAGACGATGCTTCAGATGATAGGGGAGCAGACGGCATCCGTGCTTCAGGAGAAAGGGAGCGCGCGGGCGCTGTGGCTGAACGAGTGGGCGAAGCTTTTTCTGAAGGCTTACGAGCCGGGCGCCAAGGTGGTCTATACGTCCGTCTACACGTTCCCGATGGAACTCCTTGCCGTATTCGACGTCGTGCCATTCGATTTTGAGGTTGCCGGCGCGATGATATCGAGCACTGAGATGGGCGTGCCCACGATGAGGGCGGCAGAGGAACGCGGCTATGCGATGGACGTGTGCTCGATGCATCGCGCGCCGCTCGGCGCCTCCTATCTTGATTATTTTCCGCGGCCCGACCTTCTGTTGACCACATCTCATTATTGCGATCAGAAGGCGAAGACAAACGAGTTGCTCGCGCGGATGTACAAAAAGGAGGCGTACCTTCTGTACGTGCCCGCCGAGATCAGCCGCGCTTCGATCAAATATGTGGAGGCGCAACTGCGCGAGATCGCAGAAAAAATCGCTTCGGTCGCAGGGCACGAGCTCGATGAGGACCGGCTGAGAGAGGCCGTTCGCAGCTCGAACCGGGCGAGACAGTCGCGCCTGAAATTGATGGAGTTGCAGAGGCATCGGCCCGCGCCCTGGACGGGTGGAACCCTTATCGGCTACTCGATCAACAGCTTTCTCTTTGATGGAACCGAGACGATGGAGCGCTTGAATGACGCATATATAAAGGACCTGGAAAGCAGGATTGCATCCGGGAAAGCCGCTCCTGAAAAACACCGGCTGTACTGGTTCGCTTGGCTGCCGGTGTATGACTCCGATCTGTTCTCTCTCCTGAAGGAAAACCGCGTGACCTTCCCGCTTTGCGAAACGATGCGGGTGTATTGGGACGAGATTGATGAGGATAATCCCTTTGAAGGGCTCGCGCTCAAGTGCTTGAAGAACTTGTTCGTTGGCCCCATCTCCTGGCGGCTCGACGGCATCGAGCGCATCATCAGCGATTACCGGCTTGACGGCGCGCTTCTATTTGCCACGCCGGCCTGCAGGCACTCCAATGCGGCGTACAAGGTGCTGAAGGACCGGCTCGCACAGATGGGCGTTCCATTCCTTCTGCTCGACATGGACATAAGCGATCCCCGCGGATATTCGGCCGAGCAGGTAAAGGTGCGGCTGGAGAGTTTTGTGGAGTTGCTCGAACGGAGGGAATGACAGCAAGATTTGTGGGATTGCGGTTCAGAAGAAGCGTGCGGAGGGAAAAGAAAATGAATAAGACACAGATGTATCAGCTTGCGGAGCATATCTTGAGCGAATGGAACACGCAGGACGTCGAGCGCGTCGTCGCCGTTTATACGGATGATGTCAGCTACGTCGATCCGAATACGCGCGGGGCGGTAAAGGGAGCGGACTCGCTGCGCCGATACCTGACGAAACTGTTTGGGCGCTGGAAGATGCACTGGAGCCTGCGCGAGGCGTACCTGTTCGACGACAAGGGCGGCTGCGCGGTTCTGTGGCACGCGACGTTTCAGAAACCCGAGGGCGGAGACATTGTCGAGACCGACGGCATGGACTTCGTGAAGGTGCGGGGCGACCGCATCGAGCGGAACGAGGTTTACTTCGACCGCGCCATTCTCGCGCCGCTGATTGGGTAATCAGGTTCAAGATTAGCAGATCGAGGCGAGACGGTCATGGGAGATTCGTACACCATATTGGTGATAACCTAAATTTAATAACGATAAAAATATGGTCTCTGTCCCCATATTTCAGGAGGAATGGTCATGAACGATGTTTATAAGCGACTTGCGAAAAAGCTGGACGATTTGCCGAACGGTTTTCCGGCGACGGAGAGCGGCGTGGAACTGAAGCTTCTCGAGAAGATATTCACACCTGAAGAAGCCGAGATGGTATTGAAGATGCGGCCGATGCCGGAGACGGTGGAAGCGGTGGCGGAGCGCTTGGGAAAGCCGGTGGATGAGATGCAGGCGATCCTTGACAACATGGTGAAGAAGGGCCATATCGGCTCGTTCAAGATGTTCGGCCAGCAGATGTACATGCTGTTTCCGTTTGTTGTCGGCATCTATGAGTTCCAGCTCAAGCGAATCGACAAGGAATTGGCCGCCCTGTTCGAGGAATACGCGCCTGATCTTATAAGGAAAGTCGGCAACTTCGAGCCGGCGGTCGCGCGTGTGGTTCCGGTCAGCACGGAGATCAAGCAGGACCTGCGCGTGCATCGGTTCGAGGATGCGGCGCGGATGCTGGAGGAAGCGAAATCTTTCATCGTGCGCGAGTGCATCTGCCGGAAGGAACAAGCGCTCGAGGGACATCAGTGCAAGCATACGTTGGAAGCATGCCTCGCCTTCTCCGCTGAAGAGAATGCGTTCGACCGCTATCCGACCGGGCGCATCTTGAATAAGGAAGAGGCGCTTAAAGTGATGAAGGATGCCGAGGAGGAAGGGCTCGTACATTGCACGTACAACATCGAAAGCGGACAGGTCTTCCTCTGCAACTGTTGCTCGTGCTGCTGCGGCATCCTGCGCGGGGTCAAGCAGTTCAATGCGCCCTACATCCTGGCCAAGAGCAATTTCGTTGCCGCAATCGATATGGATACGTGCGCCGCGTGCGGTGTATGCGCCGACGAGCGGTGTCCGATGGATGCAATCATCGAAGAAGACGGCAGCTACCGGGTCCTCGCCGAGCGCTGTATCGGCTGCGGGGTGTGCGCGCCGACGTGTCCGACGGAGTCGATCAAACTCGAGCGGCGTCCCGAAGCGGAGCAGACCCAGCCTCCGGCAAACCTGATGGTGTGGGGGATGAAACGCGCCGCCGAGCGCGGGATCGAGATCACGCTGGACTGAAGGGCTAACGGATCAAAGTCCCGGACATGTTTTGGATTTTAGTGACGGAGTGCGAATGAATTCGCACCTACCGAGGGGGAAGGAGTTTGTGCCGCCGTGAGGAGACTTGCATGAAGACGCTTGATAGGAAAGAGCTGAAGGAGCTACTCGTCAAATGTTGGATGACGAATGATGGATTATGGTTTTACCATTCGGTGCAGGAGGTCGGCATCGAGAAGACCAGCAGGATCAATCAAGCGGCGGCTCGTGCGATCGGCGCGATCGAAGCGAAGCGGATCGCGCGAGCACTTGGCGTCCAGAGAATAGATACGTTCGGCGACCTCAGAGAACTGATGCAATCCGGCTTTGACGTAATACGAGGCGATTTCATGGGTTTCTCCTACGATTGGTCAAAGGAAAACCGGCTGCACGTGAAGACCAATCGATGTTTCGCATACGAGGGAATAAAGAAGATAGGGGAGGATGCCATCGGTGGCTATGACTGCGGCATCTTCGCGCGGGTGAGCGGCTGGTTCGACGGTCTCGGGATACGGTACGAAGTGGACCCGCCGCTCAAAGGCTGCATGCTCCACCGCGAGGGCAGTTGCCATCGGGATTTCACGTTCAGCTTTTCCGCTTAATCGGCGAGAGAGGCGCCGCGCTAGTCGGTTACTTCGAGCGAGAGTATGTCGCCATGGAATTGGTCGGAATCGAACACTCCATTCATGACGAGGTCCACGCCGAACTGAATGGCATACAGTCCGGGCGGCAGATTTGTCGTGTCCAATACTTGGACCGGGTTCAAGTCTGCGAGCTGTCCCTGATGGCTGGGTGCGGTTCCGGCCACCCATGATTTTGTGGCATAATCATACCGCACCGGCCCCTTGGGAGTTTCGGCAAGAAGCCACCAATCGGCAGAGTCGCCGCCATAGGCGCCGGCATCCAGCGAAACGGTGACCGTGATCCGGGTTCCTGACGAGACCGTGAGAGGTCCGTCCGATCCGTTTGCCTTGATGTCGGCAAGAGGGAAGATCGACAGCGCGAACTCATCAGCGCCGATGTCGACTGTTCCGTTTATGATCCTGGCATCCTTCTCAAAGTCTTTTGCAAGCAGCCAGGGCGCGCTGTTTGTTCCGGCATCCCTGCAGGGGGATGCGTCGGTCAGGTGCAGGTCATCGGCGGCTGCATTCAGGAACAGCGGGTCAGCATCGATATTACCTGCCGCAACAATTTGAGGAGTGCATCCAAGACGACTTTCGCAATTTGTATCGAAGATCGAGAAGTCGTTGTTGTAAAGGTAAACAGGATAGCCGGTGATGTCGTCTTTGGTATCATTTATGTAAATGTCGCGACCGCCGTATAAGGCGCCGCTGTTTCCGCGGCTGATCGTATTGTAGATGTATCCGGCGCAACCGGGCTCCCATGCCATCCAGACAAACAGGCCGGCGCCCCTGTCGTGAGTATAGTTGCCGGCGAACGAATTGTTTGTTACTGTTATGCTGTCATTGAGCGTGTACAGATAAGCGCCGCCGCCATCCTCCTCGGCCCAGTTACCGCTGAAGATATTGTTCGAAAGAACTATTGGCCCGCCGCCGGAGTCCACGAGTGTGCCGCCGCCGACGCCAAACTGGGCGGTATTGTCGACGAAAACGCAGTTCGCAATCGAGATTGTGCCGCCGGCGGTGTCGAAATAGGCTCCTCCGCCGTAGCCGGAGGTGTTGTTTCTGAATTCGCACCCTTCGACCGTTACATTTGCCAGCTTCGTTTCGACGTACAACCCGCCATAAAAACTGCCTTCGATCGCGTGCTGAAATGTGATGCCTCTCACGAGGACATGGGCGCTCGAGTCGTCGGTCAGATCGGCCAGATAAACCGCCAGGCCCCCGGTCACGCCTCCAAAATCCAATATTGACGAGCCTGCGCCGGCTCCCCGGATGACGATGGACTTATTTTCGGAGGCCGCTGGCATGTACGCGAGCGAGCCGGTAACGGTATAGGTCCCTGCGGCCAACAGGATAGAGTCGTTTGTTCCATTGGCTCCCGCGGCGGTCAAAGCACCCTCCAACTGCGCTACCGTTGACACATTGAAAGTGTCCGCAAGCGCATTCAGGGGCATGGAACAGAAAAGAATAAATACGAGAGCGAACGCCTTCTTCATTATTTGTCACTCCTTTTTTATCCAATCAGCTAATGGTAAAGCCGGAGTGAAAGAAAGGTCTAATGGGAATCTCCGGCGCCAAATTGAGCTTTTTTAACATATTCTTTTGCATTATGTCAAGAAATTCTCCTTCAGCAGTTGCAATTTTGGAAGTGGATGATTAACTTTAAGCATATATAACGCGTATCGCTTTCATTCCGTAATCGCAAAACCGCGCTTTTCCGGGATCACGATACCTGATCATGTCCCGTTCCGGTCAGAGCCAGGGGGCTTGGGGAAGATGAATTTAATTCGTCTCTCATCGCAGCCGTTGAAAATAAAGGAACCCCGCATCAACCGATTGATCGATGCGGGGCTTGCGTAGATAAACTATAAAAATGAAAACTTACAGTTTCTCGACGTTCTCCGCTTTCAGCCCTTTCGGGCCGCTAAGCGTCTCGAAACGGACGCGGTCGTTCTCAGCAAGAGATTTGAAACCACTACCTTTGATGGCCTCGTGGTGCACGAAAACGTCTGGCCCGTTATCCTGGGTAATGAAACCAAAACCCTTGCGGTCGTTAAACCACTTCACGGTTCCTTCCGGCATTCACATTCACCTCCTTCGTCAGAATTGAGCAGTGCGCACAGAAACAAAAAAGCCCATAAGAGCGATTCAAAACTCCTATGGACCTAAACCGATTTGCTAGTTCGTTTTTGTTTACAAGAGCCTTACTCTAGAAGAAGTCTACCACGCTCACCCCGTGATGTCAAGAAGTATTTTGCAGAAGTATTTTGCGGAGTGTCGCCGCGGCATGATCCCGCCAGGGCGCGGTACCATCATAGTCGAACGACCGCTGAGCGTAGCGAGGTCACGCGCTTCACGCGATGCGAATCTGCGTCATCTACGCAGCATGCTTCTTTACCGTCGCGGGCGGCGGCCGTAGTGCTTATAGTAGAACTTGTAGCCGAGGATGCCGAGATAGCGGAAGGGCTCGGGCCAGACGCGCGGGATCGGCTTGTTGACGAGGAACAGGCGCGTGAGGCGGTTTTCTTCCTTTCGGTAGAGGTGATTGATGATTTTTCCGGCGACCTGTGTGAGGACGGTGCCTTCTCCGCTGTAGGCGACGGCATAGAAAATGTTGCGGTGGTCACCGATCGTTCCGACGGACGGAAGAAAATCGTAGGACATGCCGAGCGTGCCGCCCCATCCGTAGGGTATCTCCAGCCCGCTGAGTTGAGGGAATACGTCGAACAGGGTTCTCTTGATTTCCTTGATAGTAGGATTATGCGCTTGCGTGCAGATGCGTCCGCCGAAGCGGTATCTCAGCCCCGCGCCGCCGAAAACGATGCGGCCCTCGGGCGTGAGGTGGAAATAATCGAAGACAGGCTTGAGGTCGGAAAGCTTTTCGCGGCCGGCCCAGCCAATGGAGTCGAGTTGCTTCGGGCTCAGCGGCGCCGTCGCGATGACGTACGCGCACATCGGGATCACGCGCCGCTTGAAGAGGCCGAGCGAGGGCGAATAGCTGTCGGTGGCGATGACGAGCGCCTGCGCGTTTACGTGCCCCAACTCGGAGATTGCGGCCGGTCGATTCCCGAAGCGGATGCGGCGCACCGGTGACTTTTCAAAAATCTCGACGCCTTTCTCCTCGACCACGCGCTTCATACCGCGCGCAAGCTTGAACGGATTAACGGACGCGCCGTACGGATACCGTAGCCCCCCGACGTAGCGGTCGGACTTGATCATTTTCTGTAATTCGGTCTTATCCAGCAAGCGGGCCTGGAGGCCGAGTTGCTCATGCAGTTTTCTCTCTTCCTCGAGTTCCTCGAGGTGCGACGGTTCGTTGGCGAGCTCGATTGAGCCGTTGGACGCAAAATCGCAATCCACGCCATGCGCCTGTACAAAATGGCGAATGGTCTCCAGTCCTTCGAGGGTTATGTCGTACACTTCGCGCGCCTTTTCGGGTCCTTCATTCTCATAGATTTGCCAGAGATTATGGACGCCGGTATCGGCAAATCCGCCGCTGCGGCCGCTGGCGCCGTATCCGCAGCAAACGGCTTCGAGCAGCACGATCTTTTTTTCGGGGTTATTGGTTGCCAAATGATATGCTGCGGCGAGGCCGGTGAAACCGCCGCCGATGATACAAACGTCGGCTGTTATCTGTCGATCGAGGGCTGGATTAAGCGGCTGGTTGTCCAGGTTAACTGAGGCGAACCAGTAGTTTTGGCGGGACGCGCTCGAAATGTTTTGCGCTTGATTCTCGATGCGCCAGAATCGTTGCGACAAGTATCCTCCTGCTTCGGGAATGCGGCGGGTTCCTTTCTATTTCAATATATCAAAAAGGCGGAGCTTTTGCTGGAATGGCGGCAGCGTATTCAAGGTAGATCGACTTCTATTGCGGCAAGGACGAATATCCTTATGAGAAGGCGGCAGCGGATTCTGCATTAGGAGAATGCCGCTGCCGCCAGGAGAGGTGGTTGCGGTTTCACTACCTGCCGGCTCTGCCTGATCTGCCCGGTCTGCCGCCGCCGTGGCTCCTGATTGCATCGCTTCTCTGAATGTTCGGCTGATTCTGGATTTTTTGCCGCGCGGCCGCAGGGAAATCATTCCGCCGTATTTGCTGGTTGAATGCTCGAGGCTGCTCGCGCTGTATTTGCGGTCGAGCCTGCCTTATTTCCCTTTGTGGAGCGGGAGCGGGCGTGAAAGCGGGCGCCTGCAGCGCACGCATCTGGCGATCAGGTCTCACCTGAGCCGGTTGAAATTGCCGAGGGGACATTTGGACTTGCGGCTGTTGCGGGCGTTTTACATCGCGCACCCGATTGGCGGGCAAATCCGGAACAGAGCGTTTCTGCTGAATTGAAGCGTTCGGTTGAGGCGGCCGGCGCATGTTATCGATTTTTTGGTTTTGTGCGGGTGGACTCGGAACAACTCGTTGTTGAATTGCAGCCGCTTGTTCCCGGCGCTGCGGGCCTGCGTCTCTGCGTTCGATCGCCGGAGTGGGAACGGATTTGCGGCCGGCGTTTGGCCTCTCATTCAGTCTCTGAGTCGGCGGATTAAATCGCTCGATATCCTGCCGCTGAATCTGCTGTTGCTCGCGCGCTCTCATGAGGCGCTCTTTTGCGGCGGCGACCGCGGCTTCCCTCCTCTGTTGCATTTCCGCCTGAGCCGGCTTCCGCACTTCTGATGCCTTTACCGGCCCGCTGGAAGAGGTCTGTCGTGTTGCCTTGAGCGCCCGTGCAGCTTTCTGTTGGGCGGGCGAAGGCATAGCATTTCCAGCGCCACCGGGGGCGTTTCTCAGGGCATTGTTTCCGGTTCTTTGTGCGGCCGTCTCGCGGAAGCGCTCGATTCGGTCATTTCGCTCGACGGATCGGCGAGCATTGGTATCATCCATTTTGCGCTGCAGAGTTTCGGGTGGCTCGCTTTTGCGCTCGGGGCGCTCGCTGCCGCGAATCCTCTCATCCTGCAGCCGAGGAATGTTGCGATCATTATCCCTTTGCCGCCTGATTTCGGGCGCGCCGGTCTCGGTGGTCATGCGGTCTCGTCCCGTTCGTTTCCTGTTTTCCGCCACGGACTTGCGGAAGTCGAGCTTCTGGAACTGATCGAGGGCGGATTTTCGCGGCAACTGCGGCGAGAACGCTGCGGTTTGAATTTTCTGATGCTTTTGGAGTTCAGCCACTTTTCTCGCGACAGACCGGTTCTCCTTCAGGAATTCGGTGTAATCCGTCCTGGTTGCGGCGGATTTGCCTTTGCGGAACGACTTGTCAAATTTCTCCTTATCGAGATCCTTCACGTGGCGAACGGTTCCGTCCGGCTTGAAGGCGGCAAATTTCCCGTCTTTGTCGGCGAGATGCCTGAAGTCACGGTCGTCGCGGTCTTTGCCGCGGGGGTGCTGATCGCGAAACTTGTTATAATCCTTCCGCAGTCTGTCATAATCCTTGTCGACACGGTCAAAGTCTTTGTGCCGGTCGCGGTCGCCATGACGATCCTTATCGTGGTCGAAATCGCGGTGACGATGGTGATCACGGAAGAAGAAGTGATGATCATGATGATGGAAATGGTCGCTGAACACGAACGTGAAGGAGAAGAAATCTATGTAGCCGGTTGAGAACGAAGTTATGTGATACGGGTAAGTGGTTATGACCGGATATCCGTAATAATTCAAAGGAGCCCACCCAATGTAGCCATCGTACCAGACCCAATGCGCGTAGGCGGGCCGCCAGGCGTAGCCGGGAATCCAGACCCAGCCGTAGTAAGGGTCATAGTTCCATGAGCCGTAGTGGTAGGTGACGTACCCCCAAGGCTCCTGCGGAATCCACGTCCATCCATAATAAGGGCTGCGGTACCAGTGGCCGTAGTAGTAAGGTTGCCACGTCTCGACGACGTACGGCTGCCAGCCGTAGCTGTTGTACCTGTCGCTATAGACCCATTCGCCGTAGCCGTCCAGGTCCTCTTGGCCGACTACGTCTTGTGCGAGGTGTTCCGGCCGTCGATACGTTGAGAGCGCGATATCGCGCTCTTCATTCCACCGGTCGAATTCATCCTGTCGCGCCAGGTTGTATTCGGTCAGCTCGATGCGTCCGTCGGCTGCTATGACGGCGCGCTCGCGCGCCGCAACCTCGCGCAAACCTTCGGACAGCGACTCGACTTCGACTGAGCCGCGTATGACGTTTATCTCCGCCGAGCCGTCCTCGGCAAGATCGATTCGGGCGAGCGCGGGTTCACGCGCCACGATTTGGCCGGAAGCGAATGTAAGCAGAAACTGCTTCGATCCGCTCAGCCCGTCGCCGATCCGCAGATATGCGCGCCCGTTATCCATCCCGACGACTGTGGTGTCGCCGATCTCAACGACAGCGATACGAGTATTCTCACCTATCCGGAAAATCATTTGACCCTGGAACTGGAGTTCGGCCCTGCCGGTCTCATCGGTCTGGAGCAGGTCACCCTGCTCGACGATGAGGTTTGGCTCAGCGTAACTCCAGTCCACGTCATCTTTTGCGAGGATAAAAGCGTTGTCGATGACCTGGCTGATCCGGCCAACGTCCGATGGATCGGCTTCGGATTGAGCGAAGGCAGGTTCTCCGGCTGCCAGAAAAGCCACTAATAGGAAAGCAAGAAAAGCTGCTAAAGCCATACGTCTTATACTTTTAGGTGGTGTTTGGGCGCTCATGGGGGTCCCCCCCTTTCACAGTTCCAAGGCTCTTGAGGTTCTTCAAGACTTAGACGCCACCCTCAGCAAAACATTCAATGGGAAGAGAAATTCGACCACTTCCCTCTATACTATTTTACCACAAGTTTAGCACAAGAAATCACTGCATATTTCCCGATTTTGCTGGAGGCCCCCTCTTTTGTCTGAAACCAAATTTGGTCAAACCTGAGCGGCTTTCAAAGGATCTCGCGCTGCCTTTGACACAGTGCCGGAATGAGATTAGAATCTAGTGCGAAGTAAGCCTCTTACTTGGAGAGCCAGAGGCAAGATGTCTATACCACCGGTCATAAAAAATGGCATAATCAACTTCAGATGCGATAGACTACAAGTGGTGTTTTCAGGGCTTCCTGTATTTTTAGAAAGGATTATCCACCGTGCTTTTTGGAATTTTGGCGGATAGTCACGGATTATCGGACAAACTTCGGAAAGGGATCGCTGTTCTGAAAGAGCGTCACGCGGATGAAATTCTTCAGCTTGGCGATGTCGCCGACACGTTACGGCCGGACACGGTGGACGAGTGCATTTCCTTGCTGATTGAGAACAGGATACGCGGTGTCATGGGAAACCATGAATACTCGCTAGTGATGCACCATTTCAAACGGTATCCCGAAAGATTCCTCGAGACGACGAAGCAATATGTGCAATCGCTGCCGCGGCGGATCATCGAGGGCGACATTTGTTTCACACATTTTTCGCCCTCGGGCGGCATTTACGGACTGTTTGCTCCGACTGACGAGCAGAATTATGAGGAGACCATCAAGGCGTCGAGATGGCCGATTATTGTCAATGGGCACTCGCACGACCCGCGCATCTACCGGCAACTGAACGGCGTGGTTGAAGACGTTGGTATTCAGCCGAATGTCGCGCACCGCCTTGATAAGGAAAGCCGCTATATACTCACGTGCGGCGCCCTTGAAGATTCCTATTGTGCGATGCTGGATCTCACGAGCCGGCGATTCGAGATCATTCTGCTGGAGTAGGGGAGGACACGGACGGACACGGACGGCATGGACGGCATGGAAGGCATGGACGGGCATGGACGGATATGGACGGCATGGACGGCATGGACGGACACGGACGGCATGGACGGACACGGACGGGCATGGACGGCATGGACGGCATGGACATATCGGATAGTGGGAGTTGCCGAGTCGGTTTCGGGAGTAGTCCGGTTGCTTTTGCGGTCCTCCTGCAGTGCTGTTGCGGCTCTTCCGCCGTACTGCTGTTGCCAACCCTCCTGTAGTGAATGAGCCGGGCTTGTCGCCGGGTTCAGTTTGGAAAGCCGCTAATTTTTTGTTGCCAGCAGGTGGCGTGCGAGGCGTTTGCCGAAACCGATGCAGGTGAGCACGGGCGGCAGTCCCCACGGCTCGGGGATAACACTCGCATCACACACATAGAGGTTTTCGACCGGCGTCTGCAGATTATCATCGACCACTTTCCCGATGGGCGCGGTTCCGCCGGGATGCGCGCCCCGGTCCACCGAATAGAAGATGTCGTTGACTTCGCAACCCGCCTTTTCGAGTATCTTTTCAGCTACGCGGGTGCCCTTGTCGAGTTTGAGGCGGTCATCGTAGCTGAGCGGCTTCGAGAATTTACCATCGAGATCGATACGCCCGCCCATATCGTCTTTGATTTTAACCATGATGCCGAGGATCGACTTGTAGTTGACCCACTGCGGCAGAGCGGTCACCTTTCGCATGCCGACCGATGCGCCGAACAGAAACAGCGGTTCGATGATGGGCGAGAGGATGTAGCCGTCCTCGACGTGATGCTCGTAGGTGCCGACCGACATCTGGGGAGCAGAGGCGGTGCCGATGCCTTTATCGCGCGGAGTTCCATAGACCATACGCAGCGGATCGCAGAAGAAGCCCTGGCCGGCCTCAGGCACACCCGACCGCTGCAGGATTTCAGGCGTCCCCATGCCGCCGGCCGAGATGATGACCCAGCGACCACGGATTTCGACGGGTGTTCCCTGCGCATTTTTTCCTTTGATGCCGACAGCGCGGCCATCCTCGATGATCGCCTCTCGCACTCTGACCCGGTTCATCAGGATGGCGCCGTGCCGAACGGCCTCGGCGATGTAATCAGCGGCGGTCCATTTTGCTCCACGCTTGCAACCCAGAATGCAGTCGGAGCATCCCTGCTCGCACTTCTGTGGGTCGATGAATTTTTTGAACGGCTCCCACTCGTAGCCGAGCTCATTGGCGCAGCTCATCAAGCGCAGATTTGCGGGGCCGAGCAACTCATCGGGCAGCGGAGCGAGTTTTAATTCTTCCTCGGTTTCATTGACCTCATACGTGATATCGATTCCGTACTTATCCTTCAGCCATGACGGCGGGCGGCAAGCCGTCGCCGTAAAGACAAGTGTTGAGCCGCCGGTTGCGAGTGCCCGCACGACGTTCAGGCCCTCCTCCGAGTACACCAGCCCCGCCCGGTCGACGTATTTGATCATTGAGAGGTGATTGCCGACGCGCTCGGGGTGCCGACCGCGCTCGACAAAGATAACTTTCTTGCCCGCCTTCGCAAGTTCGCGCCCCACACTCGCGCCGCCCGGTCCCGTTCCCACCACTACGGCGTCCGCCTCCAACCTGATCGCTTGTCTCATGCTGTTCATGATGGTTCCTCCTCTTCGGCTCAAAAGGAGCGGTGAAGGGCCCGCCGCTCGATTTCTCCTCACGCTCTCCAGGTACGATTTCCTTATTATATTCTGCATTGGTGTGAGATGCAAACGAAAGGAACATTTTGATTGAGCGTGAGGAGAGTCGGGGCAGAGGCTGTTTCACCGGAACTTGCTGCAAAGCCCTGCCCCGGCACAGGGAGAAGTCACAAGGCGACCTATGGCTGAACCGCCGCGGCCGCCTCCGCACGGATCGCGATTTCGCTTTCGCCGTTTGACGGAGGAAACATCATCGGTTTGAGTTTGAGCGCGTCTCGCTTGCGGTCGAGCACGTCGATCAATGCGCGAGCCGCCTTTTTCGGGTCAGCTTCGAAAATGAAATGGGCGCCCAATTCCTGTTCGATTCCACCACTAAGGTATTCGAGCACTTTTTTGCTGCCGTGCACGCGGAAGGGCGGATTGAAGTGGGTTGTGATGCCGGAGGCTACGACATACAGGCCGATGGAAACCGCTTTGTCACTCATGGCTTCGGGCGCACAGCCGGCGACCGGCAATTGGCTGATGTCGGTACCAAGGCCGCCCTGTTTGACCATCTCAACGCACGCCGTAAGGATGCGCGAGTTGTCAACGCACGAGCCCATATGCAGGACGGGCGGAATACCGACGGCCTCGCATATCTGCCTCAGTCCCTTCCCGCAGTGCTGCAAAGCGGTCTCGGGATTAAGGAGGCCCTGTTTTGAGAAGCAACCGGCGGAGCAGCCGGTGGTGACGATGAGCACGTCGTGCTTCAGCAATTCCTTCACGATGGTCATGTAGTTGTAATCCTGGACCACCTTCGTGTTGTTACAGCCGACGATGCCGACGATCCCGCGAAGGCGGCCCTGGATGATGCCCTCGTTGAGCGGGCGGTATGACGGTCGGAATCTGCCGCCGAGATGATAGAAAATGTTCTCGGTCGTGAAGCCTGCAACGAGCTCGCCCTTTTCCTTTGGGATACTGACGCGGACGCGGTCGCGGTTGGCGTAATTCTGAACAGCTTCGGTGACGATGCGTTTGGCGATTTCATATGCGTGTTCCTCATCGAACTCGTAATGAAGCGCTCCCGGAATGCGCGCCTTTTTGCTTGTGGTGATGAGCCTGGTATGATAACAGGAAGCCGCCTGGCTCAGGCCCGGCATGATGCACTGCACATCCACGACCATCGCCTCGACCGCTCCCGTCACAATGGCCAGTTCCTGCTGGAGGTAGTTTCCCGCCAGAGGAGCTCCCTGCCGCATCAGGATCTCGTTCGCGGTGCAGCAGATGCCGGCGACAATGATGTCCTCGGCGCCGTGTTCATTTGCCAGCGCCTTCATTTGCGGGTCGCGCGCGGCCTTTACGATCATTTCGGACAGCGTCGGCTCGTGTCCGTGAACGACGATATTGACCGTTTTCATCCCGAGCACGCCGAGATTGGCCTCGGAACGGACGGGGACCGGGCTCCCGAACTGGACGTCGGTAAGATCGGTGGCGATGGCCGAGCCGCCCCACCCGTCGGCGAGCGCGGCTTTGATCGCGAACTTCAAGAGGTTATGATAATCGGCATCCATCCCCATGTGGACCATGTGGAGAAGCTCGACGATCTCGCGGTCGATGCCGCGCGGCATTACCTTGAGTGCGCGCCATCGTTGTTTTTGCCCCTCGGGCGCTCGTTGGGCCGGCAGCAACTCGCCGTCCTGCTGGCCGAACTGCGCCTTGCACAGGAGGGCCACCTGTGCGGCGATCGCGGTGACCGGCTGTTCCGTATCGATTCCCATTTCTTCCGCGAGGAGAAGGAGCTTAGCCTGATCCTTTATCTCGTAACCTTGCGCCTTGCCGTGCGCGGTCATGAGAAGGTTCTGAGCCACGTCGCGCCCGTGGTCGGAGTGCGCCGCCGCGCCGACGGCGGCCGAGCGGGCGATGTTCCGCGCAACTATCGCGTCGCGGTCAGCTCCGCACACGCCGTGTTGGGCGCCGCGTCCGAACGGATCGATCCGACACGGGCCCATGTAACAGGTCTGGCAGCACAGGCCCAATTCGCCGAAGCCGCAGCGGGGATTCTGCCGGTCGGACCGGTCGAAAGCGGTTTCGACGCCCTCCTGCTTCGCCTTTTTCAGCATCTGCACGCTTGCTTTATCGATGGATTTCTCCTGCATTATCCTCTCCTCCTCGCGCAAAAAGTTCAGAGTTCTATTTCAAGTATGGCCGGTTCAGGCGGCTGTCTCAGTGACATTTGTCACAGCTCCGGATCGATTCATTGGGGCCCTGTCTCTTCCTGTCTTATTTTTGTTAATTTAATTGATTTTTGAGCATATTTAAGGGCGGGGCCCCATCTTGACAGAATGGCCTAATTGTGGTAAATTAATGTGCTACACGTGTGTCAGTGAGTAGCTGTGTGAGGAGTGAAAATTACAAATGGCCAAAACGCTTAAGAACGGCGAGAAAGACTATGCGGGAACGCTCAATCTTCCAAAGACATCGTTCCCGATGAAGGCGGATCTCCCGAAGCGGGAGCCTGGAATCGTGGCCTCGTGGAAGGAAATGGATATATACGGTCGGATCCGGCGCAAGATGCAGGGCAGTCCCAAGTTTATTCTTCATGATGGGCCGCCGTACGCCAATGGCGACATTCATCTCGGGACGGCTTTGAACAAGATACTGAAAGACATGATCGTTAAATATCGCACGATGCGAGGGTATGACACGCCGTTCGTCCCCGGCTACGACTGCCACGGGCTGCCGATCGAATACAAGGTACTGAGCGAGCTTGGCGAGAAGGAAAAAGATTTGCCGAAGCCGGAAATCCGCAGGCGCTGTCGCGATTACGCGCTCAAGTACGTGGACATCATGACGGGGGATTTCGAGCGGCTCGGCGTGTTCGGGCAATGGGACGATCCATACCTGACGCTCAGCCACAAATATGAAGAGAAGATTTTCACCGTTTTCGGCGAGATGTACAAGCAAGGCTATATTTATCGCGGTCTCAAGCCGATCACGTGGTGCTTCAGCTGCCGGACAGCGCTGGCGGAGGCCGAGGTTGAATATGCGGATCATACGTCGCCGTCGATTTATGTGAAGTTTGAGGTGATCGAGGGTCTCGAGGATCTGGGGAGGCCGGTCTTTCTCATGATCTGGACGACGACGCCATGGACGCTGCCGGCGAACCTTGCGACGGCGGTTCATCCGGCGTTGGATTACGTGGCCGTTGACGCCGGCTCTGAGATTTACGTCATTGCCGAGTATCTCAAGCCGGTGGTGCTTGATGTCATTGGAGTCGATCCCGCGGCGAAGGTGGTTGGCCGGTTCAAGGGGAGGCAGCTTGAGGGAGTAAAGTACCGGCACCCGTTTATTGATCGTATTAATCCGGTGATTGTTGCCGAGCATGTGACGCTGGAGCAGGGGACCGGTCTTGTGCACACGGCGCCCGGCCATGGTCAAGAGGACTATGTCATCGGGATGCAGTACAACCTGCCGGTGTTCTCTCCGGTGGACGATTACGGGTTGTTCACGCATGAGATCGAGATGTTTGAGGGGCGGCACGTATTCGACGCCAATGCGGAGATCAACGCGTTGCTGAGCTCGAAAGGGGCTCTGCTGAAGAGCGAGCAGATCGTGCACCAGTATCCGCATTGCTGGCGCTGCGGCAATCCGATCATTTTCCGGGCGACGCCTCAATGGTTCATTGCGGTGGATACGAATGAGCTCAGGGGTCGTGCTCTGGAGGAGATCAAGCGGGTACGCTGGATTCCCGACTGGGGCAAGGACCGGATACACGGGATGGTTGCGAACCGGCCCGACTGGTGCATCTCGCGCCAGCGGTCGTGGGGCGTGCCGATCCCGGTCTTTTATTGCAGGGAATGCGGGAAGCCGTTTTTTGAGGAGGCGGCGTTCGAGCACCTGAAGAAACTGATCGCGGAGAACGGGGTGGATATCTGGTTTACGAGCCCGCCGGCGGACTTGTTGCCGAAAGATACCGCCTGCGGTTGCGGTTCGCGCGAGTTCGATAAAGAGGAAAACATACTTGACGTGTGGTTCGAGTCCGGAGTGAGCCATCGAGCGGTCCTTGAAACGACCGAGGGTCTGCATTTTCCCGCGGATCTATACGTAGAAGGGAGTGACCAGCACCGGGGGTGGTTCCAGTCGTCGCTGCTGCCGTCGGTCGCCGTGAAAGGGAGGGCGCCGTACGACGCGGTCCTCACACACGGATATGTAGTGACGAGCGACGGCAAGAAGATGTCGAAGAAGCTCGGGAATGCGATTTATCCGGACGAGGTAATCGAGAAATTCGGAGCCGACGTTCTGCGCCTGTGGGTGGCTTCGGAGAATTTTACGCAGGATATTCGCGTTTCTTTTGAGATACTGCAGCGGCTGGCCGATGCGTACCGGCGGCTGCGCAATACGTTCAAGTTTCTATTGAGCAACTTGTATGATTTTGAGCCGGCGGAACACCTGGTGCCCTACGACCGGATGGACGAGCTGGACAAGTGGGCGCTTCACACGCTCCAGCAGGTAGTCGAGCGGGTAACCAGGGCGTATGAGGATCATGAATTTTATACGGCGTTCCACAGCCTTTACAACTACTGCACCATCTCGTTAAGCTCGCTGTATCTTGACATGCTGAAAGACCGCCTTTATACTTTAGCGGCCGATAATCCGCTGCGGCGTTCTTCACAGACCGCGTTAAATATTATTCTAAGTGCGCTCACGCGCATGCTCGCTCCGATGCTATCTTTTACTGCGGACGAGGTATGGCGCCTGATTCCGAACCAGCCGGGGCTCGAGGAGAGCGTTCATCTTTCCGAGTGGCCGAAAGTGGACCGGCGTTTGGTGAATGACGAATTGGGGGCGAAATGGGAACGATTGCTTCACGTGCGCTCGAGCGTCACGAAGGCGCTGGAGACCGCGCGCAGGGATGGCAGCATTGGAAACTCCCTTGAAGCCAAAATCGGGCTGTACCCGAAGCGGAAAGAAGAGGAGGCGCTCCTTGAATCGTTTGGAGCGATGCTGCCGAGCGTTTTTATTGTTTCTCAGGTTGAAATTCACGCGCCTGGAGACGTACTTCCAAAAGACATAGGGGTGGCGGAAGATGAGGTGGCGGTTGCGGTGACGAAAGCGGCAGGTGCGAAATGCAAACGCTGCTGGAACTACAGAGAGTCGGTCGGCAAGTATGAAGACCATCCATCATTGTGTGAGCGGTGCGTGAACGAGATAAATAAAGCAGGAGGATCGAATGAATAAAAAGCAGTTGGCCCAATTCAAGAAACAGCTTGAACAGCTGCGAGCCGATCTGGGGCAGGAACTCCAGCAGATATCGGAAAGCAATCTCAAGAGGTCCCAGCGGGAATCCACGGGGGACCTTTCCGGATATTCGTATCATATGGCCGACGTCGGTACGGACAATTTCGGCCGCGAGATGGAACTCAATATAGCCTCCAGCGGAAACGAACGCCTTCGGTTGATCGAAGAAGCGCTGGAACGGATCGAGGAGAGTACATTTGGGTTATGCCTCTCGTGTGGCGCCGAGGTCAGCAACGAGCGGTTGAAGGCTCTTCCCTATGCGAGGCTTTGTATTGACTGTGCGCGAGAATCAGAGAAAAAATACTGAAGAACGAGGCGTCAACTTCAGCGATAAATCTGCAACTCCGGCACTTGCCGGGATTTCCCCAGAGTCGCTTCGCCTCCCCCTGTTTCTGCTGATTGCCGTTGTGATCCCCATTGTCGATCAGGTAACCAAATGGATTATCATTTCGCGCTTCTCTCTCTATGAATCGCTGCCGATCATAGAAGGGTTTCTTTCGGTGACGCGCATTCACAACAGCGGGATCGCGTTTGGCTTCTTCCCGGGGTTGCCCCGGCTGTTTGTGCTGATCACGATCGCGAGCATGCTCGTCGTCGTGTACTTCTACGTCACGATCCGACCGAGGACGCTGCTGGTAACGCTGGGATGTTCGCTGATCCTGGGAGGAGCCGCCGGCAACCTGATTGACCGGCTGCATTATGGGTATGTGGTCGATTTCATCAATTTCAGCTTTTGGCCGGCGTTTAATGTGGCAGATTCGTCGGTAAGCGTCGGGGTGGCGCTTCTGCTGGCGAATTTTCTTTTCGAGCACAAAGAGACGAAGGAACATGCATCCAATTTTATTTAAAATAGGACCATTTGAGTTGTACACGTACGGCGCGTTCCTTGCGGTAGCCTTTCTGACGGCAATCTACCTGGGCATGCGCGAGACGCAGCGGGTGGGCCTGAAGCCGGAACTTGCAGCCGACCTGGGAATCGTTGTCATTATCGCCTCGATCGTCGGGGCTCGCATTTTCTACATCCTTTTTTACGACCTGCACTACACTTTGGAGCACCCGTCGGAGCTTCTGAAACTCCGGCAGACCGGTCTGGTTTACTACGGCGGCTTGTTGTTCGCAGTCGCAGCCGGGCTGTTGTATGCGCGGCGGAAAGGGGCGCCGTTGCTGTTGTTAATGGACATCGCCGCTCCCAGCATCGCGATTGGGCAAGCGATCGGGCGTATCGGCTGCTTCATGAGCGGTTGCTGTTATGGCGAAGCAACGTGGGTGCCGTGGGCGGTCAAATTTCCCCATCTCGAACACCTGCGTCATCCCACGCAGTTGTATGAATCGTTTGCGGTTTTCGCCATTTTCCTCACCCTCATGTGGTTTCGGAAAAGGAAAGGCGGGGATGGGCAGGTCGCGCTGCTGTACGTGCTGCTATATGCGCCGGCCCGTTTCATCATCGAGTTTTTCCGGGGCGACAATCCAGAGGTATTGCTCGGGATGACGATATCGCAGGTGATAAGCCTGCTGGCGCTCATGGCGGCCGTTGCAGCGGTCTTATTGTTTTCGCGGCATCTGGCGGGCAAGAAGCAGCAGGCGAAACAGCCGACGAAGCCGGCGGCCGAAGAACGATAAGAGCAGCAGGCTAATAAAGTCCCTTTCATTATGTTTTCGATATTCTCCCCGTTAACCATTGAGAGGAGTATGCATGCGCCCAAGCCACATTTGGAACGAGGCGCCGCTTCCCGAGATCAAGGTGGCCGGCCTGAGATTCAGCTATCCTGACGGCCGCAGGGCTCTGGATGGCGTTTCATTTGAGATCGGCCGCGGCGAGACCGTCTCATTGCTTGGCGCCAATGGAACGGGAAAATCGACGCTGTTGCTGTGTCTTGTCGGGATTCTGCGGGGAGACGGCGGCATCTCCATTGGAGGAGTTGAGGTGAATCCGGAAACGGGGGCATCGATCAGACGGCGGACTGGTTTTGTATTTCAGAATCCGGAGCATCAGCTTTTTACCACGTCGGTGCTGGATGATGTGGTCTTCGGCCCGCTGAACCTTGGGTTGAGCAAGGAGCAAGCGCTCGCACGGGCAGAACAAGTTCTTTCCGATCTGAACCTGAGTCACCTGCGCGACCGGTTGCCGCACCACCTGAGCCAGGGGGAGAAAAAGAAGGCGGCCCTGGCGACAGCTCTTGCCATGTACCCGGACATCCTCCTTCTCGACGAGCCGACGGCCGGCCTCGATCCGAGGAGTTCGGCTCATCTCACCGATATGCTGTTCCATTTGAAAGAAGAGGGAAAGACGGTTCTCATCGCAACACACGACATGCACCTGGCCGAGCAGCTCTCAGACCGGGTGATTGTTTTGGGAGAGAACGGGAAGGTGGCGCGCGAGGGCGCTCCTGAGCCGATTCTGATGGATCAGGAATTCCTGGCTCTCCACAATCTCATCCACGTTCACCGCCATGCCCATGACCGTACGGAGCATGGTCACCCGCATTTTCATTATCACCGCAAGCAGGAACATCCTCACCCGTAACAGCCGCAGCGGAAGACATTCCATCGGGTTATTGCCGGCATTTTGTCGCTGACATATGATGAGGTATTGGATTGCCGGTGCGCAGCGTGCGCTAGATTCGCGAGACGGTGACGTGCTTGAGGGCGAGTTGCAGTTCGGCCACGGAGGGGAATCGCTTGTCCGGGTTCTTCTGGAGAGCTGTCATGATGATGCGGTTGAGGGCGGGCGGGATTTTCTTGTTGATGCTGGAGGCCGGCTCGGGCTTGACACTGCGGCTGATATGCATTTTCATGATTTCTTTTCGGTCTTTGCCTTCGTAGGGGAGCTTTCCGGTGAACAGTTCATACATGCACACGCCAAGCGAATATATATCGGAGCGTTCGTCGACGTGTTTTCCCCTGATCTGTTCCGGCGACATGTATTGCGGGGTTCCGGCGCGCGATTTGGATCTGAGGAAGCGGAAGCCTTTTTCCTCGGTTGACAGCCCGAAATCCACGATTTTCACCTGGCCGCGGCTGTTGATGAGGATATTCTCGGGCTTGATGTCGCGATGGATGATCGAGTGATAGCGTCCGTCCTTGAGGCGGTGTCGATGGATGTAATTGAGGCCGGCGCATATTTGCTCGCAAAGATCGAGCGCCTGGCTGATGCTGAGGTCTTGATCGGTGATATGTTTGCGCAGGTTATCGCCGTCGATGAACTCCATCAGCATGAAGCCCTGCATCTTGCCGTCGTTTTTTCGCGGCAACTCGATGATGTTAAAGATATCGACGACGTTCGGGTGTTTCAACTCGCGCGCGATGAGGAGTTCGCGCCTGAGATAATCGGATTTTTTCTTGTCCTCGAGAAAGTTGTCGGGCAGCACCTTGATGGCCACCTGCTGGTCCTTCTGCTCGTCGAGCGCCAGATACACGCGTCCCATTCCACCCTTGCCGATGGGACGAATGATCTTGTAGGGGCCTACTCGATGCTCAACCATGTGCGAAAGGACCTTCCTCAGGTATGAACCTTCTGGAGTTCGTGTTCGAGTTGAGCGGGTGCGCGGTTGATCTCGCCCCGTTTAGCTTCGCGCATCTCGATGGCGTTTTTGGGGCACTTACCGACGCAGATTTCGCAGGCGATGCATTTGGCGGGATCGACCACATGGCGCTGTTTCAGTACACCTGAAATGGCGTTAACCGGGCACACCTTCTCGCAGATAGTACAGCCGTTGCAGGTCTCAGTAATGAATGCGCGAGCCTTCTTTTCTTTCATCTGAATAACGTCATAGGGGCACTGTTTGACGCAGAGCCCGCACTTTCTGCATTTTTCATGGTCTATAACCGCCAGCCCGGCCTGCACGGTAACGGCTTCATACGGGCAGCTTCGTTCGCAGACGCCGCAGGCGACGCACCCGACGTCGCAGACCTTGCGAACCTGGGCGCCCTTATCTCTTGATTTGCATATCACGAAGACTTCATGAGACGCGTCGTAGAGGTCGATCAGGTTTCTCGGGCAAACATCTACGCACACTCCGCAGCCGGTGCACTTGTCGTAGCGAACCCGCGGCACGCGGTGGTGTTCGTATTCGATGGCGCCGAACGGGCAGGCCTTTGCGCACGAGCCGAGCGCGAGGCAGCCGTAGGCGCATGCTTTTGCCCCGTTAAAGAGAATGTACGCCGCACGGCAGTCGTCGATGCCGTGATATTCGTACTGTTCTTTCGCGATCCCGATATCGCCCCGGCACTGGATTTTCGCCACTTTCTGGCCGCCGGCGACAGCCTCGACGCCCATGATCCTGGCGATTGCGGCGACAGTGGAATCACCGCCCGCCTTGCACGTGTTCACCGGCGCCTTGCCCTCGGCGATTGCTCTGGCCGCCGCCGAGCAACTGGGGAAGCCGCAGGCGCCGCAGTTGCCGCCGGGGAGCACTTTCTCCATCATTTCAACGCGCGGATCCACCGCCACGGCGAATTTTTTTGACGCGAAAGCGAGGATGGCGCCGGCAACGAGGCCGAGTCCGCCGACCACCGCAATCGCCCATACTATTGTTACCATTATTTGAACTCACTCCCGGAGTTTGATACCCGCTGTAAAGGCCTAGAATTTCATGCCCGAAAAACCCATAAAAGCAAGCGACAGGATACCGCCGACAATAAATGCTATCGGTGCGCCTTCCATTGCCTTCGGCACGTCGGTAATCTCGAGTCGCTCGCGGATGCCCGCCATGATCACCAGCGCCAGCGCGAAGCCGATCGCAGCCGAAAAGGAGAACACGAGAACCTCGATAATACTATATCCTTCCTTTATGTTCAGCAGCGCGACGCCGAGAACGGCGCAATTCGTGGTGATAAGCGGCAGATAGATGCCGAGCGCCGAGTAGAGCGTCGGGTTGAATTTTTGCAGGAACATCTCGACGAACTGCACCAGAGCCGCTATCACGAGAATGAAGGCTACCGTCTGCAGGAATCCCACTCCTGCCAGAACCAGGAGATAATTTACATAAAACGTGACGAATCCGGCCAGCGTCATAACGAAAATGACTGCCATTCCCATACCGACCGAAGGAGCGATGCTGCGGGAAACCCCGATAAACGGGCAGATGCCCAGGAACCGGCTCAGTACGAAGTTGTTGATGAAAATAGCGCCGATCGCTATTGTCATCAGGGTTGATATGCTGGGAAAATCGTTCATACGGCCTCCCACAATCCCCGAAGGAATATTGCCTTTTCTCCTGCGCCGCTACTCATCATGCATGCACCATCTCTTTGCGCTCGGCGGCGCGCCTTATCTCGGCCCTGCGGCGAATGATATTCATCGTCGCAATGAGGAAACCGACCAGCAGGAATGCGCCCGGCGGCAGAATCATCACCAGCGGGGCCTGAAAGAATTCGGGCGCGACCGGCCGCCCGAGCAGTTGTCCGGCGCCAAATATTTCCCTAAGTCCTCCGAGGATTATCAGGTTGAGGGTGAACCCCAAACCCATGCCCGCCGCGTCGACAATCGAGAACCACAAACCATGTTTTGAGGCGAAAGCCTCGGCTCTGCCCAGGATGATGCAGTTGACGACGATCAGCGGAATAAAAATGCCGAGCGCCGCGTGGAGAGCGGGTGTGTACGCGTGCATGAACAAGTCAATGATCGTGACAAACGAAGCGATCACGACGATGAATGCTGGAATTCGAATCTGTGACGGAATGAAATTACGCAGCAGCGAAATCGCCACGTTCGAGCCGAGCAGAACCCCGAGCGTTGCCAGTCCCATGCCGATTCCATTGATCAACGAGGTCGTGACCGCCATCGTGGGACACATACCGAGGATAATCCGGAACGTTGGATTTTCCTCCCAAAAGCCCTTGAGAAACTCAGTTCGTGCTGACATATTTCTTTTGCTCCAGCAATTGAGGCCAGACGCTCTCAAATTCTTTCGCTTCCTCGCGGACCGCGTTCGTGATGGCTCGCGAGGTGATTGTTGCGGCGGTAATCGCGTCGATTGCTCCTGCCGGATCATCTTTCTTCAGGCTAACGTGCTCCGGCTCGAGGTTTTTGAACTGCGCCAAAAACCACGGCTCGCTCTCGCCGTATTTTACCGCACTCGCGTTCGCGCCCAGTCCGGGCGTTTCCGAGCTGCTTTTGATCATAACGCCGGTGATCCTGTCGTCATTCATGCCGATGACGATCTCGATCGGGCCGCCGTATCCCTGATTTGTGACCGTGGTGAAGGTGGCGCCGACAATCTCATCATCAAGGCGGCCGATATAGTAGTTGGTCTCGTTGATCCGTACAGGTTTATCATCGAAGACAACCTGCGGCCCCTTTTCCGCGCCTGCGAGGGCTCTCCCTCTGAGGATGCGCTCCTTGCTTTCTTCGTTTTGCATGATCTGCTGATACGTCATCGAATTCACAATCGCCAGCGCGCCGGCGGCAATCGCGCAGATCAGAAACAGTAACAAGCTGAGCCGGAAATAGATGTTCACGAAACTTTCTCTCCAAATGGGCGCGGCACCGTGTATTTATCAATCAGCGGAGTAAAGGCGTTCATGATGAGGATTGAATAGGAAACGCCTTCCGGCGGCCCTCCCTTCAGCCGCACAAGTGCGGTAATTGCGCCGCACCCGATGCCCATGATCAGTTGTCCCCTGATCGTTATGGGAGAAGTCACCATGTCTGTCGCCATGAAGAAGGCTCCGAGAATAAGACCGCCTGCCAGCACATGCATCATGAAATCGCCCGTAAACAGTCCCTGCTGTCCGCCGAATGCCCACATCAGAATTCCCGTGGTTGCGATGAAACTTGCCGGCAACTGCCAGTAAATGAGCCGCCGGTAAATCAGGTAAGCGCCGCCGATCAGCAGAGCGGCAGCGGACGTCTCTCCGATACAGCCGCCAACCCTGCCGGTGAACAGGTCCATCATTGTGTACGGATCGGGTGCGCCTCCTTTGGCCAGCGGAGTCGCGGAAGTGATAACGTCAACTGATATGCCGAGCCGGTCGGCCACCCGAAGCGTCCAGAACGAGAAGCCCTCCTGCCGCCACCACAGCGGTTGGAGCCAGCCCTTCGTCATCGCGATCGGCCAAGCTGCAAGGAGCATCACCCGTCCCGCAAGGGCCGGATTGAAGATATTCTTTCCGAGACCTCCGAAAGCCATCTTGGCGACGGCGATTGAGAAGGCGCTTCCAATTGCTCCCAGCCACAGGGGCGCTCCCGGCGGAAGCACCAAGCCGACAAACAGACCGGTCAGAGCGGCGCTGTAATCGCCGATCGTTACGTCCCACTTGAGGATTTTCTCGATGGCCGCTTCCGTAACGACGGCTGCAAGGACCGAAACCGCCAGCAGAACCGCCGACCGGAATCCGAACAGGTATACGCCCGCAATGGTGACGGGGGCAAGCGCGATGTGCACGTCGGCCATGATCCGGTTGACTGATGCAGCCGAGCGGATATGAGGCGGCGTTGTAACGACAAGTTGGCGATCCAGTGTTGTCACTTTGCCTCTTTCTCGCGTTTTTTCTGCGCTTGCTTAAAGAGCTCCATTTTCCCGAATTTGAACATATGCACCATGGGGCGCCCGGCGGGGCACACGTAGGTGCAGCAACCGCACTCGACGCAGTCCATGAGTCCCATTGCTTTGGCTTCCTCGAATTTGTGCCGCTCGCAGAGAATGCCAAGCACCGAAGGAATCAGATACATTGGACAGGCATTCACGCAGCGCCCGCACCGGATGCAGGTCTGCGATTCGACTATGTTCAGGCTTTCCGCGGCCAGCGCGACAATTCCTGAGGTTCCTTTAATAACCGGCACCTCGGTCGTATATTGCGCAATGCCCATCATCGGACCGCCCATCAGAATCTTTACCGGCGGAGCGGAAAACCCGCCGCAATGTTCGATCACATCCTTGAAGAGGGCGCCGAGACGTACTTTAAGGTTTTTCGGCTGCGCTATGGCTGAGCCGGTAACGGTTAACGCTCGCTCTATCAACGGCTTGCCATCGCAGACGGCCTCCGCAACGGCCAGGGCGGTCCCGACATTATTGATAGCGACGCCGACGTCCATCGGCAGGCCGCCCCTGGGAATTTCGCGCCCGGTAACGACCCGGATCAACTGTTTTTCCGAGCCCTGCGGATATTTCGTCTGCAGTTTTACGACCTCGATCTCGGAGAAACGCGATACCGCGGCTTTAAGAACTTTCAACGAATCCGGCTTGTTCGCCTCCACGGCAATGATCGCGCGTGCGACGCCCACAGCGCGCATCATCAGGCGCAATCCGAGGACAATATCCTCAGTGCGTTCCTGCATGACGCGGTCGTCGGCGGTGAGAAAGGGCTCGCATTCGGCTCCGTTCAGGATGTAGAGGCTGATCTTTTTTTCGGGTGGCGGCGACAACTTGACATGCGTGGGAAATGCAGCTCCCCCGAGCCCCACGATGCCGCTCTCGGTGACGATTCTCTTGATATCTTCAGGAGGAAGTTGATCCGCCTGCCCGCGTGGATGGGCCGTCCCAAAGATCCACTCGTCTTTGCCGTCAGACTTGATCTCGATTGTCTCGCAATGCCTGAATACCGGGTGATTTCTCTGTTTGATTGAGACCACCTCTCCGGAAATCGAGGCGTGCATTATTGTCGTAACAAACCCGGGGCCTTTACCGACCGCCTGACCTGCCTTCACATGGTCGCCTGCCTTCACGATTGCGCGGGCCGGCGCGCCCGTGTGCTGCCTCAGCGGGATAAACACCCGCTCGGGCGGGGGCATCACTTCAATCGGCTTTTTTTCCGTGTGCTGCTTTTCGGTGGGAGGGTGAATCCCGCCGCGAAACGTTCTTGAAACACTCTTCAACATTCAAACATCTTTCCTTTAAGAAGAAGTGGAGGCAAGGGAGAGAAACACCATGAATATAGCACTTTATGTTAACATAAGACAGGCGGCAAGTCAACTCAAAATGTGGGCAAAAATGGCTGCATCTTATGTTGCAAGGGGGAGGACGTGCTGCATCACGCTCCGAGAGCCATCGCCGTGCCATTCGCTTTTTTTTGATGATGAATCGGGCGTTGATTGCGCACAATGCGGCGCGTGAGAGGGAAGGCCGATTCACGCCGGTTGAAAGGAAAATCGACCGGCTGTAAGTCCTTGACACAGAAGATGACTGATGAGTATAATGACCTTGAGGATTCATAAAATGATAAGGAGGATCAATGCCTCAGATAGAGCAAGTGGGAAGTGATCTGGGAAGTCGAATGAAGCTGACTGAATATATCTCAAAAGAAGACATCGTATCCAACCTCAAGAGCAACGATAAGATTCATGCCATTAAGGAATTAGCCCGCCTTCTGCAGAAAAAGGGAAAGATTGACGACATGGAGAACGCTCTTGAGCGCGTGCTCGAGCGCGAGAGCTTCGACAGCACGGGGATAGGCTTGGGCATCGCCATTCCTCATGCGCGCGTAAACGTCATCGACCGCCTGGTGTGCGCTGTTGGGCGCAAGCGCGAGGGCATGGAATACCGTTCAATAGACGGCAAGCCGGTTCACCTGGTATTTTTAATCCTTTACCCGCCTTCCGATTCGCACAAGTATCTGTATTTCATATCTTCTCTCTCGCGCCTGGTGCTCGATGACAACCTGGTCGAGCGGCTCATGGAGGCAACCAATTCTACCAGCATGTATAAGGTTCTTGACGAAGCAAGCGAAAACCTTGTGAGTCATGTCTCCCCGAACTCTCGGGCGTCAGCAGCCGAGTCTGAAGGAAAGGTGATGCGGGGAACCAATTCGGACCTTATGCTGTTGATCAGGCTGATGAGACTCGAAAGCCTTCGCAAGGCGGACAACAATCACACCGAGGCGCTTGGCCAGAAGATCGAGCAAGTGCGCTCGTGCATTTCACCGCGTGTGCTCGCTCATTACGACCGTCTGAAATCGCGAGGCGGGCAACCAGTAGTCGCAGTAGAGGAAGAGATCTGCCTTGGTTGCAATATTCAGCTTTCTTCATCGTTTGCCCAGGATCTACGCGAGTCACAAAAACTGATGACCTGCCCCAACTGCACCCGGTTTCTGTACGTCGTTTGAGTGCAGGCGCTGAATTCGCACATGCTGTTTCGGCCAGCGAGGCGGAGCAGACCGTCTCGCGGCAATCAGTCCGCCAACTCGCCGCTCATTCCTTCTGCCGGATCGTGCGCCGGGAATAGACGAGATTATAGACGATCGGGATCACGAGGAGCGTGAAGGCGGTCGATGCGAAGATGCCGAAGATGATCGCCCAGGCGAGTCCGCTGAAAATCGGGTCGAGCGTGATGACAATGTTTCCCAGAAGCGTTGTGCCCGCGGTGAGGAGGATGGGGCGGAACCTGACGGCGCCCGATTCCATCAGAGCCTCGCGGAGCGGCATGCCTGCCGCGACCGAGTTCTGGACGAAATCTATAAGGATGATCGAATTGCGCACGACAATGCCCGCCAGCGCAATCATTCCGATCATGGCGGTTGCCGTAAAGAAGATGGGGGTGCCGTACCCGCCGACCTGGCCGCCCGCTAACGCATTGAGCAGCCAGAAACCCGGCATGATGCCGATTATGGTGAGCGGGATGGCGGTCATGATGATGAGCGGCATGAAGAAGGAGTTGGTCTGCAGAACGAGCAGGATGTAGATGCCGATGAGCGCCGCTCCAAAGGCGATGCCGAGATCGCGAAACACCTGAATGGTGATTTTCCATTCGCCCTCTCCACTCCAGACGATGCGGAGGCCTTCAGGCAACGGGTTCTTCTTGAAGTGAGACTGCAAATTGAAGATAGCTTCGGTCGGGCTGCGTCCGGCCATCTCGCCGAATACGTAAGAGACGCGCTCCAAGTTCTTGTGATAGATTGTCTTGCTGATTTCATTTTCAATGAAGCGCCCGAGTTCGCTCAGTTGCACCAGGTTTCCGTGAGTACCTTTCACGTACAGCCGGCTCAGGCTTTCGGTGCTCGAACGGTCGGCTCTGGTCAGCCTCAAGATGATTCTCAACGGGTTTCGCTCGGTCGGCACGTGGAGAGTGCCGGCTTCTTCTCCCTGTAGCGCGAGCCGAAGCGTCTGCGCGACGTGCACCGTGCTTATTCCATTAAGGCTCGCTTTCTCCTTGTCGAGGACAAATGTGTAAAGCCTTTGATCGGCTTCGACCGTGTCGTCGACGTCCACAACGCCTGCTTCCTGCGCCATCCGCTCGCGCACGATCGATGCCGCCGCAATAATATCTTCGTATGAATGCCACGGTTCCGCGTAGAGCTCGCCGACGAGCGTCGAGATAACGGGAGGGCCGGGCGGCACCTCCACGATTTTCATGAGGGCGCCGTGCCGGTCGGCGATCTTCTGCAGGTCGTCCCGCAGGCGCAACCCGATGTCATGGCTTTGTTGTTGCCGCTTTTTCTTGTGGACCAGGTTGATCCGCAGGTCGGCCAGATTGGGGGATCGGCGCAGGTAGTAGTGGCGCACCATCCCGTTGAAATCCATGGGCGAGGCCAGTCCGACGTAGCTCTCGAAATCGGTCACCTCGGCCACGCCCCTCAGATATTGCTCGAAGTCGCGCACGGCGCGATCGGTCTCCTCGAGAGTTGTGCCTTCGGGCAGATCGAGGACCAGTTGCAGTTCGTTCTTGTTGTCGAACGGAAGCATCTTGAGCGGGACGAGTCCAAAAGCCGCGAGCGAGGCCGAGACAAGGAACAGCAGCAGGACGGCTCCGAGGAACATCCAACTGAGCGCGCGCGACCTGAGGAACGGTCCGATGAGGCGGCTGTAGACGGCATAAAGCCGGCTCTTCTTTATATCGAAGGGTTCCTCCTCGACCTTGCCATAGTCGCCTCTGAGCACGTAGTAGGACATCCAGGGCGTTATCGTGAAGGCGACCACCGTGGACATGAGCACCGCGAGCGGCACATTGAGCGCCATCGGCCGCATGTAGGGCCCCATCATTCCGGTGATAAACGACATGGGCAGAAACGAGACGATAATGGTAAGGGTGGACATGATGATTGGCGGACGTACTTCATTCACTGCGACCAGCACCGACTCCTTCGGCGGGTAGAGACGCATCTTGAAGTAGCGGTAGATATTCTCGACGTCGGTGATCGGGTCGTCAACGACGAGGCCGAGCGAAACCATCAGGGCAAACAATGTGACCCGGTTGATCGTGTACCCAAACAGCATGTTGAAGAACAGAGTGAGGAAGAAGCTTATCGGCACGGCCGTCGCGATGATAAGCGCTTCGCGCCAGCCCAACATCAGCCCGATGAGAGCGATCACGATGATAATCGCAACCGCGAGTCCCTCGACCAGTTCGTTCACTTTATCGTTTGCCGTCTCGCCGTAATTGCGGGTGACCAGTACGCGCACGTCGTCGGGAATGACATTGCCTTTCATTGACTCGATCTGCTGCAGGACTTCGTCGGCGACCCAGACCGCATTGGTTCCCCGTTTCTTCGCAACAGCCAGGGTAACCGCCGGCAGTGTGGAGGCCGACCTGAACTCTTCCGGCACGTTCTTGAATTTGGCGGCGGGGCCGAATCCGATGCGCGTGTAGAAATCCGGCTGGGCGGCCCCGTCGCTTATCTGCGCCACGTCTTGCAGATACACGGGGCGTCCCTCATGCGCTCCGACCACGAGCTCGCGCACGTCTTCGACCGAATTCAGGAAGATACCGCCGCGCACGAGCCGCTCTTCGTTATCCTGGGCGAACGAGCCGGCCGCGAGCGTTACGTTTGCGGCTTTCAGCGCGCCGGCGACTTCGAGCGGGGTGAGGTTACGCGCGGCCAGCTTGCCGGGGTTCAGATGCACCCTGATCTGCCGCTCCATTCCTCCCACAGTGTAGGTGCGCGCGGAATCCTCAACCGCCTGGAGCCGGTCGATAACCTCTTCGGCGACCCGGCGCAGATCGTGAGAGGAGGCTTCGGCCCCGTAAAAGGCGAGCATGACGATGGGGACATCGTCGATCTCGACGGGCTTAACCACCCATCCGGTTACGCCCGGCGGCACGAGATCGACATTCTGCTGGATTTTGTTGTAGAGCTTGATGAGGCTGTCTTCGCGATCCTCGCCGACGAAGAAGCGGACGGTCATTACTGCCATATCGTCCTGGGACATCGAATAGACGTATTCGACTCCGTCTATTTGCCACAGTAATTTCTCCAACCGGGTCGAAACAAGCTGCTCGACCTCCTCCGCGCTTGCGCCCGGGAACTGAACGTATACATCGGCAAGCGGAACGACGATCTGCGGGTCTTCCTCGCGCGGCGTCACCAGCAGCGCGGCGACTCCGAGGACGAGGGAAACAATAATCAGGATGAGCGAGAAGTTCGAATCGATGAACGTCTCGACGATTTTGCTGAGGACCGAGGGCTGCGGCCGATCGGATTTTTTGTGAGCGCCTTCGTTACTCATGAATCTTTCTGCGGGAGCACGACCTGCTCGCCGGGCTCAAGGCCGGATAGAACTTCAACGCCTTGGGGGTACTTCTTGCCCGTTTTGACGGTGCGGGTGCGTGCTGCGCCATCCTCGACAACTGTCACCATCTCCAATTGTCCTACCCGCCGGACGGCCTCTTGCGGGATCAGAAGGGCCTCGGTCGAGCCTGAAGGAATCCAGATGCGGCCATACATTCCCGGGAAGGCGTCATTTTTTTGCGGCAGCGGGACGCGCACAATGAAGGATCGGCTTTGCACATCGGATGAGGGGACAACCTGGGTTATTTCAGCCTCGAACTGCAGGTCGAGCGCGTCGATTGACGCTCGAACGCGGCGGCCGGGCTGCACCTGCGATACGAGTCGTTCGGGAACGATGACCTCGAGGCGCAGACTCGAGGGATCATACAGGCCGAGGATCGGCTGGCCCGGGACCGCCATATCGCCGGGATCGGCCAGGCGGTCGATTACCTTTCCGGAAAGCGGAGCCTCTATTTTGGTAAAGGAAAGAGAAACTTCCGCCTCTCGCACCCGCGCCTTTGCGGAATCGACTTGCGCTTGGGCCATGGTGAGAGCGGCCTGTGCCGCATCGTACTCGCTGCGCGTGGCAGCCTGTTTCTCGTGGAGCCGCTCGATCCGTCCCGCATCAAGCCGGGTGCGTTCGAGTTCGGCCTGCGCCGATGCGAGCGCCTCGCGCGCCTGAGCCAGTTGGGCCTGCGCATCGCGCGCGTCCAACTCGACCAGCGGCTGACCTTTTTTCACGACGTCGCCTGCGGCGGCATAGATTCTTGTTATGAGCGCCATCGTCCTGCTCGAAACCTGCGCCGTTTCTCGGGCGTCGACGGCGCCAACGGCCTCGATTTCGACGGGGATAACCATCGTTTTCACTGTTACGATTTCACCGGCAACGGAAGGGGAGGGTGGCGCTTCTTTCGTTGATGGCGTTATTTTCGGTTCACCCGAGAGATTACCGGTCAGATACAAGAACATCAGAATCAGTATCAGCAAAGCGCCTGCAGCGGCAGCCGTCCTTCTCCCGTACCGTTGATAATACTGCTTGATCTTCATTTCAAATTCCTCCAGCGGCGAATCCGCCGATGGCGCGCTCGAGCGCCGCCGCAGCAATCCGGTATTGATACTGCGCCGCCAGTCTCTGGAGGCGCGCGTTGGTGAGCGCGACTTCCGCATCCAGCAGGTCGGTAACCAGCGCCATGCCTTCGGAGTACCGCTCCGATACGATCCTCAGATTTTCCTCGGCCTCGGCGATTATTTCCTGCAGCACATCGAGTCGTAGCAGTGCTTCGGACCGCGCCAGGTAGGCGGACTTTACATCATTCTCCACGTGGAGAACGAGTTTATCACGCTGCGCCTGGGCCTCGCGGAGCTGAGCGCGCCTCTGCTGTACATTCGAGCGCGTGAGGAACCCATCAAACAAAGAGAGGCTAACGCCTACTCCGACCATCCAACTGTCACTGGTGTCGGAAAAATCTTCCGTGTCGACGTCGTAATGCGCGAACGCGTTCACCTGAGGATAGTAATCCGCTTTTGCGGCCCCTATTAATTGCTCAAGAGCAAGGACGTTATGTTCGGCTGCGGTAATGTCCGGTCTGGTCTCTTTAGCGCGTTCCATCAGGACTTCCAACGGCAGGGTTTCTGCGGGCGGGGGCGCCTCAAGCGGGGCAAGCACAACAGGTGTATTGACGTTGCGTCCCATGGCCAGATTGAGCTGGGATTTTGCGCGTTCGAGATTGTGGCGCGCGATGACCAACTGATTCTCCGCCTCTGCAAGCCTCACCGCCACGCGCAGGACATCGGACTTGAGCGCGACCTCGTTTTCAAACCGCGCGGTTGCGACATCGAGTTGCTGCCGGATCTGGCGGGCTGATTCTTCAGCGATCTGAATCGATTGTTCCGCTTGCAGGATGGAATAGAATGCGGCTGAGACGGCATAGGCCAGTTCGTTGTACACGGAAATTAACTGCGCCTCCGACGCCTCCACCTGGTCGACGGCGGCCCGGGTGGAATACACTGTTCTGCCGCCTTGAAAGAGCGGCCACCGCAAGAGGAGTTGGGTGTTCCAGTTGCTGAGCGGGTCGGGGTCATTGAACGATGCGAAAGGGTCGAAGCCGGGCGGCGGCGCGGCTGGGGATTCTCCCGACAGGTTCCCTTGCGCAAGCTGATACGTGAAGACCATCGGCGCGTAATCGGTGCGGGCAAAATTCTCAGATATGGAAAGCTTCGGATAGAAACCCGCCTGCGCCTGCTTAACCGCGGCTCGCGCCTGCTCGATTCTTTCCTGCGCAACGGTCACGTCCGGATTCGAAGCAAACGCGTTGCGGATGCTTTCTTCAAGGGTTAGGGGTTGCTGCACTACCTCCTGCGCAAAAGAACCGGAACTCAACGACAGCATAAATGCGGCAACAAGAACAAGAAAATAGTTATTATTAGCTTTTTGGTAAATGCCCATGCGCGAAAACGATCCGAGGTAGATGAGGTATCCGGTCGAATAATCCCATTATAACCTGTCGCTTCATTTTTCGCCACAGTTGCCGCGCCATCTTCACGCATATCGGGACAAGTCTGAATCTTTCTAAACGCCAGCCTTGCGGATAACGCAGAACTTATCCGGCCGGATCCGGACCCGTACCGGCCGGCCGGGCGCAAACTCGTATCGACGATAGAGGAAATTGGGAAGTTCAAGTACCAAAGACGAGTTCGTTGTTCCGTTCAATACTATTGTGTGAGTCGCGCTTTTCTCGACTACCTCTGACACCGCGCCTTCAATGATATTGAAATCGCGGCCGGCGCGGATCGGTTGATCCGGCTTGACGAGCATCACTTCTTCGGCGCGAACTCCGAGAAAAACCGAATCGTCGACCTGCGGCACATCGGTTTCGCATGCCACCAGAAGGTCTTGTGACGACCATCTGGCGACAAAGCTTGATTTCGGTGGATTAGCCGCGACCACTTCTGCCGGCAGAATATTCTCCATTCCGGTGAATCGCGCGACCTTTAGAGTCGCGGGATGAAAATAGACGCGGTTGCGCTTTGCCACCTGTTCGAGCCTGCCGTCAATTAAGACCGCCACGACATCGGCGAGGATGAACGCCTCTTCCCGATCGTGAGTCACGTGCAGGAAAGTCCCCTTGAGGCGCCGCTGCAGGCGTTTCAGCAGTATCTGGAGCTCCCGGCGGATGGGCGGATCGAGGCCGTTGAAGGGTTCGTCCAGCAGGAGAATGCGGGGCGAGGTGACCAATGCGCGCGCCAAAGAGACGCGCCGGCGTTCGCCGCCGCTCAGATTCGATACGTTGCGTTCCATCAAATGTTCAACTTGCAGTGATTGCACCAACTCTTCGAGCAGCGGCTGCCAGTTCTTTGATGGGATTCCGCGGGCGCGGGCGCCGAAGAGTATGTTGTCTTTCACATTCAAGTGGGGAAAGAGGGAGGCATCTTGCGGGACGTAAGCAATTGGCCGCTTCTCAGGCGGCAGGTCTTCCATATCGCAATGGTCGAGGATGATGCGCCCGCTTGTTGCCGGGCTCAACCCGGCAATGGTCTCCAACAAAGTGGTCTTGCCTGCTCCCGACGGGCCGAGCAGGACAAAGAATTCGCCGTTGGAAATGTTGAGTGTTACGTCCGACAAACTGAAGCGGCCTAGCCTGAAGGAAAGATTTTCGAGTCTGATCATAACTCGAGCGCTCTACCCGCCACTTGGCGCAGTCCTATCAATGTGGTTGCGGAAATGAACATCAGAATCGCCACCAGTGTCAGCGCCCGCGTGATATCTGCGCTCGCGAAACCCAGATAGATGGCTGTCGGAATAGTGGCCGTCTTGCCTGTGGTCGCGCCGGCGAGAGTCACCGTTGCGCCGAACTCGCCAATCGCTCGGGCCCAGACCACAATCGCTGAGGCCGTCAGCCCGTTCCTCGAAAGCGGCAGGACGACTTTCCGGAAGGCCATCCACTCGGAGCAGCCGAGCGAGCGGGCTACCTTTTCATACCGGACCGGGATCGACTCAAATGCTCCTTTCATCAGGCGAATCGCAAGAGCGGTAACGATGGTCGCCTGCGCAATGATAATTCCCGGCAACTCGAAGACGACTTCGCCCACGTGTTCCTGCAGCCATCTCCCCTCGGAACTGCTGAAGGCGACCAGGAGCAGCGCGCCGATGGCGATGGGGGAGAGAACCACGGGGATGTCCAGCAGTGCGTCGACAAACTTCTTTCCGGGAAATTCCGAACGCGCGAGAAAATATGCCGACGGCACCCCGAGCATAAATGCCACGATGCTCGCGGCCGTCGCGGTCGCAAGGCTCAGAAAGACCGCGTGAAGAACCTCCGACGTCAGAAGCATCCGCAGCATCGAGACCGGCGGATACTCTTTGTACGTGAACACGATGATGAGCGCATAAAAAACGACAACGAAAACCATGGGAAGCAGGAACGGCAGTTTTCGCCGCCATGTTGATTTAATTGTTCCGGCCGCTTGCTCTGATGGCGCGGTGAGATTCTCCAGCGACATCACCAGCTCTCCGGCAGAATGTAGTCGCCGCCTATTCGGGCATGGGGCGCCAATGCGCGGGCTTGCTCTTCGTTCGTGACATAGCCCCATTTTTCGAAAATGCGTTTTCCGGTATCGGAGCAGGCGAAATCGATGAACTGTTGCGCAAGCGCCCGCTTCTTGCTGAACGCGGATATGGCAATGGGCATATAGCTGATCCTGACGATCTGGTCCGGCTGCAGCATCACCGTTTCTATTTGCCCGGGATTCCAGTACTGGAAAACCCGCCATCCCAGTATTGCGTCGACTCCGTTCACGGCTACCATGTTCGCCGTCTTTGCGCAACTCTCCGTGTAGCCCTTTATGTTTGGCTTGATTGAGGCCGCAAGACCGGCGTGTTCCATTATCTCCACGGCATAAAGGCCGACGCAGACGTGGTGGGGATTTCCGATTGATACGCGGAGGCCCTCTCTCGCCAGGTCTTGCAGTTCTTTGATATTCCTGGGATTTCCCTTTTGGACATTAATAGCGGGAATCAGGTAGGTGACGATTCTGTCGGTTTCCGGCACTACCGCTCCCTCGTTGATGGCGAGCTTCATGAAGTCCGGCGAGCCGGGGAAATACAGGTCGCCCCTTTTCACGATCTTCATTTGTGAAAGCAGACTGCCGGAACTCCCGAAATAGACTTTTATGGAGTGCCCGGTCTGCGTCTCGAATGCCTTCACCAGTTCCTCGGTGGCCGGCTTCGAAGCGGACCCGGCAAAAAACTCAAGCTCTTCGGCGTTCGCCTCAAGGGGCGCAAAATGAAGAAAAGCAGAAAGGAAAAGTGCAATGAAAATTTTGCCAGGCTTCATTATTCATGCTCTCCTTTGCGAAAGATGGCTGAAAAGTCCCGGTTCGCCGCTTCTTGTGATCGGCGCGCCAGGCGGTCATAGAGCGCGAGCAGCATGCGGCAGTCGTCGGTGAGCGATGTTCCTTTGCCGGCGCCTCCGCGCCTGCGGATGATCAACTTCACGTTGAGGCGTTTCTCCATGCTGTCGATCAGCCCCCACGCGCGCCGGTAATCCATGCCGAGCGCTTTTGCGGCGGCATTAATCGAGCCGTTTCGATCGATCATTCGCAGCAGCTCTGCCCGCCCCTCTCCGATGAGGGGGAGATTGTCGGCCTCGAGCCAGATTTTGGAGCGGACGTTTACGTTTTTGAGGAGCGCCTCGAATTTATTCACCGGTTCGGCCTTTCGGGTTGGCTGGCGGTCATTATGACAGATTTGCATATGACTGTCAACCGGGAGATGGGTTGCGAGTGGAATGCGTAATAGGAGGGAGCAAATGATCCGATCGGACGAATCGGACCGATCGGACCATTCGGACATTGGGAAGACGATTGCGCTTCAAGATTGGTCTTTCTTCGGCAGGATAATTGTGAGAATTCCACTCTCGTAGCTGGTGGTCAGTTTCTCTTGATTGACGGGCCCGGGGAGGCTCATGGACCTATCGAATTGGCCGAGCTTTCTTTCGCGACGCACCATACGTCCGCCTTTATCGGATTCTTCCACCAGTTCTTCGCGCTTGCCCTGCACTCTAACGGTCTGGTCTTGCACCTGGATAACCAATTTGGTTTCGTCGATGCCCGGAACATCCATCCGGATCACATACCGATCTTCTTCCTCTCTCATATCCATTTTCGGGGAAAAGGCGGGCTCATGATACAGGCTTCCGAATCGCGAGCTCTTGCCAAACCTGCCGAACGCGCTGTTGAAGATGCTATTCATGCGGTCCTGCATTTGCTGCATCTCGTCAAATGGGTTCCACGCATCCGGATCGAAGGGCGCATTCAACCAGTCATGATCAATCCATGGGTCCGCCGTTGCTTGCGGCAGCGTGGGTTCTGGCAGGTGTTTGCTTTCAGGATTGCTTTGGGTTCCGGTAATTTTTTGCATTTCCCCGTGCATCTTGAACAGGTAATAGGATTGGGCGGCGACGGCCGTCACGAGAAGAGCCACAAGGACAATCAGGATGGTTGTCTTAACATTGCTTTGATTGTACATGCGTACTCCCTCCTTTATCCTGTTGAAGAGTTTGTGGTTCTCGAATCCAGTGGGAGGCTGCAGGAGAAGCCGCCGGATGCCTCAGCCAATGTTCACCTTGAGTTGTTTCGGTTTTGCCTCTTCCTTTTTCGGGACTCTTATCTCGAGCACGCCGTTCTTAAAAGAGGCTTTTGCCTTATCGGATTCGACGAGCGCCGGAAGCGTGATTGCGCGCTGGAAAGCGCCAAACACTCTTTCGAACATATGGTAGTTCCCGTCGTCCTTCTTTTCCTCGTGCTTCTTTTCGCCCTTGATGGTGAGAGTATCACCCACGATTGTCACGTCAATGTCCTTTTCGGACATGCCGGGCAGGTCGGCCGACACGACGATATCATCTTTCTCCTCAAGGACATTTATGGCAGGAGCCCATGCTCCCTCGGCCATGTCATTGCGGTACGACGGCCAGCCGCCCGAAAGGGTGTAGTTGAACATGCGATTGATTTCCTCCTGGAGGTCTCTGAAACCTCTGAGGAACGGGTCGACTTCGGTCCTTGGTCTCCATCGTATCAGCGCCATGATCTTCTCCTCCTTTCAGATTCACTCCCGATCGCACAACCTGCGATTAAGGGGTATTAACGGCGGCTTCCCGTGCAGCGCCTTTTCTCCGCAGTCTTTCTTTTTTTTCACTCAATGATGCGTCTTGGCAAAGAAGATGCCAAATTTGGCGCGGATTCCTCGTGTTTTTGTAATTTATTGATAATGTGGGTTTTATGTTTATCGGATAGTTCTCGATTAGAGCCCGAGGCGGATGCGGCGAGAGCGGCAGTGTTTCATGCTGAAACGTATCAGATGTTTACTGTTTTGCCGCTAAACAATGATGGGATGCGAAAGAAGGGATCTGATTCCTCTCCTTACGGGAGAGCGATGTTGCCGCTGGCGTCGGTCTTGATCAGCCAGAGGTCACTTGAACCGGCTCCATAGGACGATGTGGTCCCTGCGGCTACGTAGCCCCCGTCGGTGGTCAGGACACTTTCTCCACTGTCAGAAGGCGCGCCTCCGAAGGTTTGCATCCAGGTAACGCTGTCAGTCTTTAAGAAACTCCACACCTCATCGCTGGTAACGATGTTGCTAGGCGGATCGGCCAAATCGACGCCGCGGACGCGCCAGTAGAGGGTTTTGTCGGAAGGGACCTTGTTCCATATCGGGTCAGGCATTGTCCAGCTTCTGTCGCCGATGAGCTGATGCAGGTTCTCGTAGGTAGAGTAGTAGGTGGTAAAGCCGGGCGAAACGCTTACATCCACCGCGAATGCATTATCGGTTCCGCCGTCGGCGGTCCAAGTGAATGTCGGTGCAGAAGCCAAGGTGGAAGCGTTTGCGGGGGACTGCAGATTAATTTGAGTCAGATCGCCGATGAATCCGTTCACGTCCACCTGACAGTATTCCCAGCTTTGGTACCACTGTAAAGGATTCGTGCAGGGGCCGTCGGTTACGGTTGCGGCTGCGCTCATTTCTTGATCGGCGCTCTTGTCCCATATCCTGAAAGTAAGGAGATCGCCCGGCTCGGCGCCCTCGTCTGTGTCCGTGACCGGGTCATCCCCGTAAACGGTTATGTTATACCAGGCCACCTCCAGTGCGGCGGCTGCGCCGCACAGGACCCCGTCAGGATCGAAAACTCCGACTTCGTCGCCTATCGCTCCGTCTGCTCCTTCAATATGAAGATGACCATAGTAATAGGCGGCGTATGATGAAGTAGTTGAGCCGGTGAAATGCTCGATCGCCGCTAACGTCGTTGAATTGATTAATAAAGACAGAAAACTCACGGTGGATAAAACCCGCGTAAGCATTTGAATTCTGCTTGTGACGCAACACCTCATGATTCCCCTCCTCTGATCTTTTCCTGATTAAGCGAGAGGGGGAAAGTTCGCCCCATTTGTGCGAATCATATGAAACACGCCGTGGACAAGAAAGGCGAATGGGTTTATCCTTTGGGTTAAGCGAGTTTTCGCAGGCCGGACGCGTCTCCGGGCTCCCCTTCGTGCCAGAGAAATGTTAGAAAGATTTGAACATGCACATGGCGTATTTGTCAAGAAAAAAAATTTCGAAGGGATGTTTACGTGATGCTTTACTGATTACTCCAAGCTTAACTGAAGAATGCGGAAAGGATCGCTTCTGATACAGGACAAGCAAGAGGTCCTTCGCTTAGGCTCAGGATGACGGCCTTGAGTGGTCGAATCAAGATTGGGTATTACAGAATGGCTCGCGAGTGAAGAACAATCCTTATCGGATCAGATGCGGACGGATCAGGAAACCGTGACTGCCCATTTTTGAAGCTGTTCGCCACATACGTGTTCCCTGTTGTTCCCTGTGAGGGTTCATTGACTTGAGCGCTGAGGTTCTGCTAGACTAAAAAATGATTCAAGCCGCCCCGAGCGCCGCTTGCTGGAGCACATGTTTCCTGAGCAGAGTGGGTCGACCATTGCCGGTATTTCCCCCGATGAAAATCCAGACTAGTGCAGGGGGAAGAAACGTGACCGCCCCCTGAGCTTCGGGAGGGCGTAAGGGACGGCGAGGGAAGATGACTTTTGCGCGCGCTTGAGCTCCGACATGGGTAACGAAAAATACGATGCCGTTTTTTTAGACGCCGGCTATACGCTGTTCACGGCGAAGCCGTCTCCGTCGAAGCATTATCATCGCGTGTGCGTGCGTCATGGCGCCGACATAACGCTCAAGCAGGTGATCGATGCGATGCGGGCGGTCTGGGTCGAGCAGGTAATTCCCGAGATGAATGATCCCGGCGCCGATTTTGTCTGTTCGGATGAGGAAGACCGCGAATGGTGGTGGAACTACGATCGAGCCGTCTTCAAACGGCTGAATATTCCGGAGGAGAAGCATCGGATCGTCTTTGAAGATATCTACAGTTTTTTTGGCAATGCCTCGGCGTGGGAATTGTATCCGGACACGCTCGAGTCACTGGAGAAATTGAAAGGTTCCACTTTCTCGCTCGGAATCGTTTCCAACTGGAATTCGAGTTTGAAGAAAATCGTCGAGGGCCTGAAGCTCACGCATTATTTCGATTTCATTCTGTCATCGGCCGAGGCGGGCTGGAAGAAGCCGTCGCCGAAGATATTCCAGATGGCTCTGAAGATCGCGGATGTGGATCGGTCTCGCGTGGTCCATATCGGCGACACATATCAGACCGATGTTTTGGGTGCTCGAAACGCCGGCATCCGGGGCATCATGCTCGACCGTCGCGGGGGAACGCATCAGGACCACGAGGTGATCACGGGTCTGCTGGAAGCGCATTCTCTGCTTGTTGTATGATAACCGCACCTGTGCCGCCGGGCGCTCAGCGGCGGGATGCGGGCTGAAACAGACCAAATGGGGGAGCAATGAAGAAGATTGTTGAAAACTATCAGATCCTGGGCGTGATCGGAAACCCGCAGGAGAGCAGGGTCTTCCTGGTCGAGGACATAGGGAGCAAACAGAAGTTTGCGCTGAAGGCGTTGCCGATGGACTTCTTCAACAGCGAGCGCGAATACAAGAGTTTCAGCCAGGAATTTGAGAGGGTCGTCCAGTTCAGATCGCCCAACATTGTCAAGTATCACAAGCTGATCGGCAAATATACGGAATCGTTCTTGCTGACTGAATACGTCGAAGGCATCAATTTAAGAGGATATGTTGAGAACCAGATTCACCCGTTCCCCGACCTTCTGCACGTGGCGCTTCAGATCATGAAGGGGATACAATATCTCCACGTGTCAAAGATTCTGCATCAGAACCTGAAAGCGAGCAACATTCTGCTCGACGACAACCTCAACGTCAAGCTGTCCGATTTTTATTTTTCGAAACTCTTTAATCGGTGGCGCAAGCGGCGGGGCTACACGAGCGTGGAGTCGGTCAGGTACTTTTCGCCGGAACAGGTGAAAGAGAAAAGGGTGGACGAGCGCAGCGATATTTACTCTCTGGGGGTGGTGCTCTTCTATCTGTTCAGCCGCGTCATGCCGATCCGCGGGACCTCGGTGGCGGAGATCATGCACAAGCACCTCCGGATGAACGTGGTCGAGGTTCCCTCAACGATCAACCCGCAGGTGCCCGCCGACATCAGCCGAGTAGTCATGAAAATGCTCGAGAAAAAGCCGCGCAAACGCTTTTCTTCGCTTTCAGAGTTAATCCTCGACCTGACCAGAATGCAGCAGAGGCAGCAGCAGAAGCAGGCTAATATTTAGTATGTTTGCCAGTGTCCTCCTCGCCGCCCAACAACTTGATTATCATACCCTCCTGACGTATCTGCGGCCGCCCAAGCCAAGCGCAGCCACATTGTGGTGGATGCTGGCTGCGATCATTGGTGCGGTATGCGCCTTTTCCGCTTTCGAACTGATTTCACGCCGCATCCGCACCGCCAGGATCATGCAAAAGAGCCGCGACGACTTCAGCCGGTTGGCGCTCGTTTTCCAGTTGGCCCCCGAGGAAGTCAAGCAACTGAAGACGCTGGTGAAGCTCGGGCAGATAAAGCATCCCGACCGCCTGCTGGTTTCATTCGAGTTCTTCAATAGTCGTCTTGAAGAAATGGGCCCGAATGCCTCGCGGCAACTCACCGAGTCGGACGTGCAGGAGCTGAGGATCATCCGCAACAAGATTTTCTTCGGCGAAAGAATGAAGCTGCCGCCGGTTCGCACGACGCGTGACTTGAAAACGAATCAATGGCTGCACCTGAAGCGGCAGTCAGACGGCAAAGTGTTCATGGCGCCGGTGGTTGAGGCGGCTCCGACGGGCCTGCTTGCGGTGACGCCCAAGGCCCAGGGAAAATACGTTCATTTCGAGCCGGGGGAAAAATTCAATATCTACTTTTGGCGCGACCGCGACGCCAGCTACCACTTTGAGTCGCAGGTCATCAGCCAGTCGGGCGGCCGCCAGTTGATCACCAGATTTGAGCACGTGGACGATATTGAGCGCAACCAGCGGAGGCAGTATCACCGTGTGGACACCAATATTCCGGTCACCGTTATTCCGGTTACGCGAGAGGAGCTCGAGGGCTCAGGCCCGAAGAAGTTGAAGTGGGACCAGCCCTCTCTCTCGGGTCATGTAATCAATCTTAGCGGCGCCGGGCTGGCTCTTGCAATGCGGCTTCCCCTCAAGGCGAACGACCTTGTTTACATCGAACTGCCTGCCGAGGATGATGGATGTCTGCCCGTCATCGCCAAAATTTTGGCGGTCAACCGGCGTGGGACTACGGGCGAATTCATCATGAACGTTGAGTTTGCCGGCATGAGCCCGGATACGCACGAAAAGATTTTCCGGCTCATCTATTCAAAGGCGAAGCAAAAGTTGCCCGCCGGCGTCTGAACATAGGCAAATCTTATTGACAGTGCGAAAGCGGTGTGCTACACTTTGCACGAAGCAAAGGGCTGCAACCCTCACCATAATTGACCCGCAGAGCTTGATACGTCTGCAATAAGAGATCCTCAAACCAACACAGCCGCGTTTCAAGCGTCCCCCTGATTTCCGAAGTCCCCGCAGGCTCTGTGCCGGTTGCTCACGCTTTTTGATTGCAGCGAGGGGAAGAAGTGACATGGATTGGATTAACAAGTTGATTGATGCCGTGAGACGGCTGAAATATGAAACACCGGCCGAGAGGATCGAGAAAATCACGGAACTCCTTTTGGAAGGCAAGATTGCAGGCGCCCTGAACCTTGCGGAAGACGATATCGAAATCCTCTACACGAGCGGGTCGACCCTTAACAAACAGGGGAATCGCCAGTTGGCGGAGAAGGTATTCCAAAGGGTTGCTCAGTTATCTCCCGCCGATGTCGAGGAATGGGCTATGAAGGGGATAGCATTGAGAAACCTGGGGCGGTACCGCGAGGCCATTTATTGCTGCGACATGATCATCTCGAAGGAACCTGAAAATGCGGGAGCATGGTCGAATAAGGGAGTTGCGCTCGGCAAGTTGGGGAAGAATGAAGAAGCCATCGCCTGTTACGATCGCGCGCTCGGAATCGATCCGGACCATGCCGGCGCGTGGTCGAACAAGGGAGTGATCCTCGCCAAGCTCGGCAACTATCAGGAAGCAATTACGTGTTACGACAACGCTATCGCAATCGAGCCGAACCGCTCGGAGGTGTGGTCGAATAAGGGAGCGGCGCTCGAAAAAATAGGAGAGCACGCTGAGGCGATGAAATGCTATGATAAGGCGGTTAAGCTAAATCAGCATCAAGCCGAGGCATGGTATAACATGGGCGCAACCCTTGCATCGGTCGGGAAGCATCGGGAAGCAATCACCTGCTACAGTCGCGCGCTCGAGCTCGATCCCAAGAACAACGATGCCTGGTACAAGAAAGGGGTTTCACTCGAGAAACTCGGTCGTCGAAAGGAAGCGGCGACTTCCTTCAGCAAGGCCGTCAAATGCGAAATCGACCTCCCCCAGCGAAAAATCTGACATGACTGAGCGCGCTGCCGTCTGATGCCGCTGCGCGTGCCGAGTCTTGCTTCCTTAGGGATGCGGCCGATCCCCTCTGAAGCGCAAATGTTCCCACCGCTTATGCTGTTCCCAACCCGGCGTAAAGAGGCTCTCCGATTTCTCAAGCCACATTGACGAAAGCATTGGGATTTTGTTAAAATTAAAAGTGCTTAACAAGCATCTCCGCTGTTTCACCAGTTCAATCTTTTTCATTATTTTCACTGAGTTTGGAGGCGGAAGCCGAGCCGGGGGAGAGGAATGCGACACGTTTTGGCAATGCTGCTTGTCGGCGGCAAGGGTGAACGACTGTATCCTCTTACCCTTGAGAGGGCAAAGCCCGCGGTCCCCTTTGGGGGCATTTACCGGCTCATCGACTTCACGTTGAGCAACAGCGTGAACTCCGGGTTGCGCCGCGTCTACATTCTCACGCAGTACAAATCAGATTCGCTCAACCAGCACGTGAGAAACGGCTGGAGCATTTTCCATCATGAGTTCGGCGAGTTCATCGAGTTGATTCCCGCACAGCAGCGAGTGGGAAAGGAATGGTATCTGGGGACTTCGGACGCAGTTTACCAGAACCTGCACCTCGTGGAACATGGGTCGACCACACGCGTCCTGATTCTCTCCGGCGATCACATTTACAAGATGGATTATGCGAAGATGCTGGATTTTCATGAATCGAAAGGGGCCGACATGACAGTCGGTGCGCTGGAGGTCGACCGGCGGGAGGCGCATCGATTTGGGGTTCTGCAGGTTGATACTGACGACCGCGTGATCGGTTTCGAGGAGAAACCTGCCGAACCGAAGTCGCCTCCGGGCAAGGAGAATATCTGCTTCGGTTCGATGGGCATTTACATTTTCAACAAGGACGCGCTTATTGATGTTTTGGGAGGAGCTTCGAAGGAGCGACGCCTGCGCGATTTTGGGAAAGATGTAATCCCGCCGATGCTCGATTCGTTCAAGGTTTACGCTTACAACTTCATTGATGAGAACAAGAAGGAAGCGCAGTATTGGAAGGATGTGGGCACCATTGACGCCTATTATGAGGCGAACATGGATCTGGTTTCGGTCAGTCCGATTTTCAATTTGTATGATCCGGAATGGCCGATCCGGACGTACCAGTCTCAGAATCCGCCGGCCAAGTTCATTTTCGCGCAGGAATACGAGGGCGGGCGCCTTGGCGTCGCGCTCGATTCGATGGTGTGCGGCGGCTGCATCATCAGCGGAGGGAAAGTACGCCGCTCAATCCTCTCGCCGCGCGTCCGAATTAACAGTTTTGCAAATGTTGAAGATTCCATCCTGTTCGAGGGGGTTGACGTCGGTCGGTACAGCCGCATCAGGAGAGCTATTATCGACAAATACGTTAAGATTCCCCCGCGCATGGACATTGGATATGATTTGGAAGAAGACAAGAAACAGTTTACGGTGACCGACTCGGGAATCGTTGTAATATCGAAAGCCATGAAAATCGAGCCTCCGCCGCTCAAGATTCCGGTAACGGTTACGGTGAAAAGAGTAAGATCAGAGAAGGATATTTGAAGTTTCATGAAAATACTGCTTGCTTCAAGCGAAATGGTTCCCTACTCGAAAACCGGCGGTCTTGCCGATGTGGCGGGAGCGCTTTCAAAGGCATTGAGCAAACTGGGTCATGAAGTATGGGCGGTCGTTCCGTACTATAGAACAACCAGGGAAAAACATCCTGAAATTGAGGATATTGACACGACGTTCTCCGTTCCCATTTCAGATCGAGAGGAATTTGGCGAGATATTCAAGGCCACTCTCGCCGGGAACGCGCACGTTTACTTCATTGGGAAAGCGGCTTATTTCGACCGCGACCAGTTGTATGGGACTCCGAAAGGTGATTATCCCGACAACGCCGAGCGCTTCATTTTCTTTTCGAAGGCCGTCCTCGAGTTATGCAATGTTCTTGATTTTGAGCCCGATGTTATTCACTGCAATGATTGGCAGACCGGACTGGTTCCGATCTTCTTGAACAGCGTGTTGCGCGGCGAACCGAATTTCCGGTCGGTTGCTTCGCTGTTCACGATTCACAACATCGGATATCAGGGGCTGTTCTGGCATCTCGATATGCATTTGACCAACCTTCCGTGGGATATATTCAATCCCGAGGGAATCGAGTACTACGGCAAGATCAATTTTTTGAAGGCAGGTATTGTAGGCGCGGAAGTCGTGAATACGGTAAGCACCCGCTATGCGAATGAAATTCAGACGAAGGAATTCGGCTGCGGGATGGAAGGCATTTTGCGCAAGCGCTCCGACCGGCTTTACGGCGTGTTGAACGGGGTGGACTACGACGAATGGCGTCCGGAGACCGACAAGTATATCGCGGCGCCTTACAGTTCAAAGGATTTGAGCGGCAAAGCCAGATGCAAGCGAGACCTGCTCGAGCAATACGGCTTGCCGCCCATTGATGATGCGCCGCTTCTGGGCATCATCTCGCGCCTGGCCGATCAGAAGGGCTTTGACATTCTCACTCCGGTGATCGATCAGATTGTTGAGGAAGATTTTCAACTTGTGGTTCTCGGGACGGGCGAGGAGCGATACCATAAATTGTTCGAGGAAATTGCGCGGAAGTACCCGCAGCGGGTCGGCGTGAAACTCGCTTTTTCCAACGAACTCGCCCACAAGATCGAGGCGGGCGCCGACATTTTCCTGATGCCGTCCCGCTACGAACCCTGCGGGCTGAACCAGATGTACAGCCTCAAATATGGAACGGTCCCGCTGGTGCGCGCCACCGGCGGATTGGATGATACGATCATTGATTATCCAAGCAATCGCTCGACAGCCGGCAACGGCTTCAAATTCGAAGAGTACACCTCCGAGGCTCTGCTGGAGAAACTGAAGGAGGCCCGCGGTTTTTACCGGAACAAACAAGAATGGGAACGCATCATGATTAATGGAATGGCCTGTGATTTCTCATGGGACGCCTCGGCCAGGAAGTATGAAGAGTTATATAAGAAAGCTATTACATATAAAAGGGGATGAAGGGGCCGCTGTGAATCATCCAGTTGCCGGCGGGCGTGTGTTCCTGTCGGCGGCAGCGCAAGCAGGTGGATCGCGCGCTGATTGCCAATGGGCGCGAAACGTCGCGTGGACGAGAGCGTTTTCGGGCGGACTGGCTGCTTGACCGGCTCTTAGGAGGAGAATTAACTAATGCCGGAATTACGTAAGGACCCGGTCGTTGGCCGGTGGGTAATCATAGCAACCGAGCGCGGGAAACGGCCGACCGATTTTAATCCGGAACCGGTTCAAAACGACACGGGATTCTGCCCGTTCTGCGAAGGCCATGAAGATAAGACTCCGCCCGAGATCCTTGCATATCGAGGCAATCATCACGCCGCCAACGGGCCGGGGTGGGAGATCCGCGTCGTCCCCAACAAGTTCCCTGCCCTGCGCATTGAAGGAGAAATGGGCAAGGCCGGAGTTGGCATGTACGACAAGATGAACGGCATCGGTGCACACGAAGTGATCATCGAGACGCCGGACCATTTCCGGAAGATGCACATGCACACGCGCGAGAGCCTCTCGAAGGTGTTCCAGGCATACAAGGACCGCCTGATAGATCTCAACAAGGACAACCGGCTCAAATACATCCTGATTTTCAAGAACGAAGGGCGCCAGGCAGGCGCCTCGCTGAGTCATCCGCATTCGCAGCTTATTGCGACACCTATCACTCCGAAACGTGTTAAAGAGGAGCTGATAGGCGCGAAGGATTATTTCAACTATAAGGATCGTTGTGTATTCTGCGACATCATCAGAGAGGAGATATCTCAGGAGATCAGGATCATCTATGAGAACCGCAGCTTCATAAGCTTTTGTCCATTTGCCTCCCGGTTTCCGTTCGAGATATGGGTGCTCCCGAAGCGGCACAGCCCCGATTTTTACAACATTGACCATGAAGAACTGTTGTCGCTGAGCGATGCGGTAATCGGCGTCATGCAGAAACTGGCGCTGGCGCTCAACACGCCGCAGTACAATTTTGTGTTGCACACCGGGCCGGTGCGCTGGGCGCGCATGGGATATTGGGTAACACTCGACGTGGATTACCACTGGCATATCGAAATCATGCCGAAGCTCACCCACGTCGCCGGTTTCGAGTGGGGAACCGGCTTTTATATCAATCCCACCATTCCTGAGGAGGCCGCGAGGTTCTTACGGGAGATTCAGATTTGAGTTCCGCCTCTGTGGCTTTTCTCTGGCACATGCACCAGCCGTTTTATCTTGACCGCATGACCGGAGAAGTCACCATGCCGTGGGTACGCCTGCACGCGATCAAGGGGTACTACGACATGGTGTCGCTGCTGGACGAGTTTCCGAAGATCAAGGCGACATTCAACCTTGTTCCCTCGCTGATTTCCCAATTGCTCGCGCTACTCTCGAACCGCTCGAAGGACCTTCATTACCAATACACGCTGGTACCCGCCGACGAGCTGACACTCGACCAGAGGAAATTCATCCTGCGGGAGTTCTTCCAGGCGAATTGGGACAACATGATTCGGCCGCACCGCCGGTACTGGGAATTGATGAATGAGCGCGGGCTGCACCTGCCGCCCGGTCCGGTCGCCGACACGACGGCGGCCAAGTTTAACACGAACGCATATCGCGACATGCAGGTATGGTTTAATCTGGCGTGGTTCGGGTACAGAGCACGGGAAAAGCATCCGGCCCTGGCCGAATTCATTCGCAAGGGCGGTTACTTTTCGGAAGAGGACAAGCAGGAGGTGCTCTCGCTCCAGATGCAGGTCATCGGCGAGTTGGTTCCGCTGTACCGGCGCATGCAGGAAGCGGGGCAGGTGGAGCTAACCACCAGCCCGTTTTACCATCCGATTCTGCCGCTGCTGTGCGATTCCGAGTTTGCATGGCGCTCGATGCCGGGGGCGAAGCTGCCAGACCGGTTTACACATCCGGAAGATGCCCGCGCACAGATACAAAAAGCGGTCTCGTTTCATACCGAACTGTTCGGCCGGCCCCCGCGCGGAATGTGGCCGTCGGAGGGATCGGTTTGTCCTGAAATTATACCGATGGCGAGCGAGGCCGGAATCAGGTGGATGGCGACGGACGAGGCGATTCTCGCGCATACGCTGCAGGCGTGGAACATCTATGACCACCTCTACCAGCCCTACCGCGCGCGCAACGGCGAGTCCGGAATGAACATTGTGTTCAGGGATCGCGGCCTGTCGGACCTGATTTCGTTCGGATATTCGCGGAACAACCCGGCGGATGCCAGCAGCGATCTGGTGAATCGTCTTCATTCGATCGCGAACCACCATTGGCGGCCGGACCGGCAACCGCTGGTTTCCATCATTCTAGACGGGGAGAACGCCTGGGAGTACTATCCATGCGGCGGGCGGGAATTCCTCTCGCGGCTCTATGAGAAATTGAGCGCAGACGAATCGCTCTCGACGGTGACTTTCGGCGATTTTCTCGAGCAGCATCCGCCGCAACAGACGCTTGATAATCTGTACTCAGGCTCATGGATCGGGCACAACTTCGATATCTGGATCGGCGAGCCGGAAGAAAACAATGCCTGGGATTGCATCAATCGCACCAGACGCTTTCTTTCTCGCATGAAAAAATCGGACACAGAGGCGCGCCTGCAGGAGGCATGGGAGTCATTGTATGCGGCGGAAGGGAGCGACTGGTTCTGGTGGTATGGCCCGGACTTTTCCACTGACAATGACGCGGAATTCGACCGGCTCTTCCGATCGCACCTGCAGAATGTCTATAAGGCGTTGAACGAGGAGATTCCCCACGACCTTTTGTTGCCGCTCCTGCTCGAGAGAAGGCCGGCGGTGGGGAGTGAGCCGGTTTCGCTGATCAAGCCGAAGATCAACGGGCGCGTTTCGGATTACTTCGAGTGGAAAGGCGCGGGGTACTATGAATGCGCCCGAGGCGACAAGGCGATCGCCCTCGGCTGCAGGTACGTGACGCACGTTTATTATGGATTCGATCTGCAAAACCTGTACCTGCGTTTCGATCTCGATACCAGCAGCGAGATCCGGCCGGAAGACGCCGGTATCCGGCTCCACGTCCTGTTCAACAGCGGCCAGTTTCAGCGACTTTCGCTGCCGCTGTATCTCAATCTCGCGGCGGAGAAGAAATTCTTCCTCGAGCGTCTTGTCGACGGCGGCCTGTTCCACAAAATACGGGATTATGACACTGTCGCCCTGGACAAGATCCTCGAACTCGCGGTCCCGTTTGAAGACCTGGGATTCCGGCCGGGACAGGAGGTCGAATTTTTCACCAGCCTGAAGAACGACAAGATTGAAATCATTCGCCTGCCCCGCGAGAGCACGCTGAAGTTTACGGTGCCTCACGAGAATTTTGACAGCGAAATGTGGATGGTGTGACAGGGGAGCGTCGACTGGAGGAAAGGCCTCTTTAACAAGCGCGCGCACATGTGAACCCGATCTAAGGGGAGGTCCTATGGAAGCCGGTATCAGCTTGATGTTCGGGATTCACTCGCACCAACCCATTGGCAATTTCGATCATGTTTTCAGAAAAGCATTCCAGCGGTGTTATCATCCTTTCCTCAGGGCCTTATCCGAGCATCCAGGTATTCGGTCATCTCTCCATTTCTCCGGCTGTTTACTCGAGTGGATCGAGGCGAATGAACCCGCATATATCGACCTGATCGCGCGCATGGCCGAGCGCGGCCAAATTGAACTGCTCAGCGGCGGATTCTACGAGCCGATTCTGCCGGTCATCCCGCTTCAGGATGCGATCGGGCAAATCCGGATGATGAATGACTACATTCGCCGCCGGTTCGGCCAAAGAGCGCGCGGCTTGTGGCTTGCAGAGCGCGTGTGGGAGCCGCATCTGCCGTCGGTCATAGCCGAAGCGGGGCTTGACTACACCCTTCTTGACGATACTCATTTCATTTATGCGGGGCTCAGACCGGAGCACTTATTCGGGTATTATTTTGTCGAGAACTCTGGCGCCAAGACAGCGGTTTTTCCTATTGACAAGACGTTGCGGTACTACATCCCCTTCAAACTGCCGGAAGACACGATATCCCATTTGCGCCGGCTTTGTCTTGAGGGCGCCCCGAAAGGGATCACCTATGGCGATGACGCCGAGAAGTTCGGCGTCTGGCCTGAAACGTACAAATGGGTTTACGAGGAGAAATATCTCGAGCGGCTGTTTTCTCAGATCGAGGAGAACGCCGATTGGATCAAGATGCCGACATTCTCCGAGTTCATTGATTCCTCAGCTCCGGCGGGCAGAGTATATCTTCCCGCCGCCTCTTATGAGGAGATGATGGAGTGGTCGATGCCGGTAGAGGCTGGAATCAGGTACCAGGAGATGGTCGAAAGGCTGAAGAAGGAAGGCTCCTATCCTGCATACAGGCCCTTCATTCGCGGCGGATTCTGGCGCAATTACCTGGTCAAGTATCCCGAAGCGAACCGCATGCACAAGAAGATGATCGTGGTGAGCAGGAAAGTGAACCGGTTAACCGGCAAGCGCGCCGCCGAGGCGAAACGCGAATTATGGCGCGGGCAATGCAACTGCCCGTACTGGCATGGCCTGTTCGGCGGCCTGTACCTGAATTATCTCAGGCACGCGAATTATCATCACCTGCTCCAGGCAGAACGGATAGCGGAGAATCCTGGCGACGACAGCGACGTGCAGTTCGAGCGGATCGATTACGACTGCGACGGCTTCAAGGAGTTGCTGATTACAAATCCCGGCTATGCGGTTTATATAAGCCCGGCCTATGGCGGCTCGGTTGCCGAGATCGATTACCGGCCGAAGTTTTTCAATGTCACCGACGTGATGAGCCGGCATCCGGAAGCTTACCACCGAAAAATAGTCGGAGCGCCATCGGCCGAATCGGGCTCCGGCGCGGTACGATCGATTCACGATCTTGTCCGCGCGAAGGAAAGGGGATTGGAGACCCTGCTTCATTACGATGTATATGATCGGCGCAATTTTCAGGACCATTTCCTGCATCCTGAGACAGGCATTGCGGATTTTGCGGGGGCCGCCTATCGGGAAGAGGGCGATTTTATCGATCAACCCTACGAGTTTGCCGGCAAGCGCAGCCTGCAAAAGAAGCTGGCGCTCACATTTAAGCGAAATGGTCGTCTGTTGAGGTCGAATGGCAGGATTCAGCTATCGGTGGAAAAACGATATACAATTAGCTCTGAGGCAGGGATTGAAACAGAATATCTTATCAGGTGTGGAGAGATCCCTGCGGGGCGCACGACCTTTGCGGTCGAGATGAACCTCACGCTTTTGGCGGGCGATGCGGACGATCGGTATTATGAGGTAGCGGGTCGCAGGATTGGCAGCAACCGCATGAACAGCACCAATGAACTGGACGATGTGCCGGCCGTCAAAATGGTGGATCGGTGGATGGGTGTGATTATTATTCTGGAATTCAAGCCGGCCGCCGATGTGTGGTGGTTTCCGATCGAGACTGTTTCCCAATCGGAGGCGGGTTTCGAGAGGACCTACCAGGGTTCATGCATTGTTGCGGTATGGCCGCTGACGTTGGAGGCGGGCCACGAAGTCGAGCGGGCGGTAAACCTGAGAGTTGAAGAAGTCTAGATAGGGGAGGTGACATGCCGATGGCAAAGAAAGCGTATACCGTTATCGTGGTTGGACCCGGCGCCATCGGATGCCTTTTTGGAGGGATCATACGGGAGGCGGGCCATGAGGTGGTTATGCTCGATCATGAACCTTTGCGGGCCGAGAAGATTGACCGCGACGGCATTCGCATTGAGGGGATTTCAGGCAATCGTACGATAAAGGTACGCGCCACCGCTCGTCCGGTCGAGTTGCCGGATTCGGATCTGGTTATTATTGCGACGAAGTCGTATGACACCGAAAAGGCAATCCTTGATGTTGCGGGCGCGGTGGGCCCGAATACGCCGGTCTTAACTCTGCAAAACGGTTTGGGAAACGTCGAAATGATCAGTCGCACCGTCGGGAGCGACAAAACCATCGGCGGCATCACGTCGCAGGGAGCGACGCTGGTCGGGCCGGGTTCCATCATCCATGCCGGGACCGGGAAGACGGTCATCGGGACTCCTGCAAATCGGCCGACGGCATATCTTGAAAAAACGAAAGCGATTTTGGAATCAGCCGGATTCGAACCGCAGATCTCGTTCAATCTCGAGGCGACGATCTGGGGCAAGCTCATCATCAATGTCGGCATCAACGCACTGACGGCGATCCTGAGGGTGCATAATGGACGATTGCTTGATTTCGAGGGGAGCCGCCGGATCATGAGACAGGCGGTCGAGGAAGCGGTTGCGGTATGCCGGGCAAAGAACATTCAACCGGCGCATGAGAACCCGCTTGCTCAAGTTGAGGAAGTGTGCCGGCTCACGGCCAGGAACGTTTCTTCGATGCTGCAGGACGTAGTCGCAAAGAGAAGGACCGAGATTGACGCGATCAATGGAGCGGTGGCATGGCTGGGGGGCGGAGTCGGCATCGACACGCCGACCAATGAATTGCTTACCTTGCTCGTGCACGCGATCGAGCAAAGCTACGATGTGCGGTTAAATCAATAGGTTATGTGCGCGTGCTTCAAGACTTGCCGGCGCACGCGCGCCGGATGAATTCGATGATGTCTCTTGTAGTGGCGCCGGGGCCAAAGAGAGCTGCAACCCCGGATTTGAGAAGCTCTTCCTGGTCTTCCTCAGGAATGATCCCGCCGCCGATGAGGATGATATTCTGAGCCCCTTGGGCGGCAAGAAGGTTCTGCACTTTCCGAAACAGCGTCATGTGGGCGCCCGAAAGCACCGACAGGCCGATAACGTCCACATCCTCCTGAATCGCCGTCTCGACCACCATTTCCGGCGTCTGGTGCAGTCCGGAATAGATCACTTCCATGCCCGCATCCCGCAGCGCCGCGGCCACCACTTTCACTCCGCGATCATGCCCGTCCAACCCCGGCTTCGCAACCAGCACGCGTATCTTTCTTTCCGATTCCGGCATGTGCTCCAGTTCCGAATAAAATAAGGTCAGGATGATAAGGGAATATAGCAGATTTTGGTTGCTTTGTCAAAAGAAAAGCCTTCTGTCAAAATCTTAAAATATTTTCTTTCCCGTTTCCTTTTATTGACAAATTTTTCACTTGATGATAACATTTCGCCAAATCTATCATTTGTTGAGGCGAAACATTATTAATCAAAGGAGGGGCTGTATGAGATTCGCCAGGATGATTCTATCATTTCTCTTGATTCTTTTTTTTCTTCCGGCGGCCGCGTTCGGCGGTTGCCCGATCAGTATCCCTGAGATACTGAGTTCTGTCGAAACCGGCAACGCCTGGGACGTCGCAGTGGCGGGAAATTATGCTTATCTGACGGACCGGGATGCGGGGCTGTTTGTTGTTAACATTGAGGATTCGGCGTCGCCTGCCACCGTGGGTACACTTGGGACGCCGGATGAGGCGCTTGGGATAGTGGTCCAGGGGGAATATGCCTATATTGCCAACGCCTCTGCCGGTCTGCAGATCGTTGATATTTCGGCGCCTTCAGACCCACAGATAGTCGGTTCTATTGTGATGCCGGGCTCACCCGCAGTAGCCGATGATGTCGCCGTGTCCGGTTCCTATGCATATGTGGCCAACTTGTATCAAGGGCTGGAGATAGTCGACGTATCCAATCCGGTTTCGCCCACTCTGGTGAAGTCGGTGAGTTTGCCGCAATACTCAGCATCGGTTGCGGTCTCGGGCTCATGTGCATATGTGGCATGCAGGTTGAGCGGATTAGAGATCGTCGATGTTTCCGACCCCTTGACAGCTCATGTTGTTGGGGTCGCCAGTATTCCGGGAGCAAACGATGTTTGTTTGTCGGGTGCGTATGCATACCTGACGGACGACGCCGGTTTACGAGTTGTCGATGTATCGGATCCTGCCCATCCTGTGCTGGTGGGTTCAATTGAAACCCCCGGCTTTGCGTCCGGTGTATATGTATCGGATCCATATGCTTACGTTGCAGACAGTTTCCTGCACCTGCAGATTCTGGATGTATCCGATCCCACGTCGCCGGCTCAAATTGGATCGTCAAACACTTCGAGTTTTGCGGAAAATGTAATAGTATCCGGTTCTGTAGCTTACGTCGCCTGCAGTTGGGGAGGATTGGATCTCATCGATGTGTCGGCTCCATCTTCTCCCTTCGTGGTCGGCTCGCAGAGTTTTCCTGATATGAGCAGTGACGTCGTCATTAACGGGAACTACGCCGTCATAGCCTCGTCATTTACGCTTGTGATAGAAGATGTATCTGATGCCGCCAATCCCATTACCGTTGGATGGATCTCCTTGCCTGCGCCCTCAACCGGTGTGGCCGTTTCCGGTTCCTACGCGTACGTTGCCGATTATGATTGGGGGATGCTGGTGGTTGATATTTCGGACCCATCGGCGCCTGACGGCGCCGGCATGCTGGCGACACCCGGTCCGGCGGCGGCGATAACGACAGCGGGTGATTATGCGTACATAGCCTGCGAGGGGGCGGGTTTAGTGGTTGCCGATATTTCCGATCCGGTGGCCCCGCAGCTAGCGGCTGTAGTGGATACGCCGGGGATTGCGAGCGGCGTGACCATGGCAGGTTCCCTGGTTTACGTCGCCGATCAGGCATATGGCATGCACATAATCGACGTCTCGAACCCGCTCTCTCCGGTGATGATGGGTTCTGTCGAGACACCCGGACTGGCGCTCGATATTGCGATTTCCGGGTCGACCGCATATGTGGCCGATCTTTTCTCAGGAGTTGCGGTCATCGACATTTCCGATCCGGCCTCCCCTATTTTCCTGCATTCTCTGGAGATAGGGGCTTACGCGACAGATATAGCCGTCCTTGGATCGCAGGCGTACGTTCTAAATTACGGGGATCTGATATTTTTGGACATAAGCGATCCTGTGCTTCCCGTTTCTTTAGGATCGCTTGGCTTGGGTGATGAGCTTTATGGAATTGCCATTACGCCTCAATATCTTTATGTTACCGGCTTCGGTTATCTGCGAATCGTGGAACTGTGCAAAAACCCGATCCTTGAGACGATCACTCTTCTTGCGCCTGCGAACAACGCGGTTCTCCCCGCGGCTCCAACTTTCTCGTGGATTGTGGATGGGGGTTCGCGAAATGCTTTTTCGGTCGAATTTGCGGTTTCGCCGGGCGGCCGGATATGGTCGACCTTTGAGGATCTTCATCTGGTCATAACGGAGAACTTCTGGACAATGCCCGCTGCCATATGGAACCGGATTCCTTCCGGCATCTGGATATACTGGAGGGTCCAGGGGACGGACCGGGATCAGACCGCTCATGTGATCATACCGAGCGAGGAAGTGTGGCGATTCCGGAAGGAATAACTTCGAGGCCGGAGAGAGTGTCGGACGATCGCGGCCGGTTCTTGCTTTGGGGACAGGAAGCCTGTCCGAAGGTTGATTCGGGCGGTTTCGTTGCGATGGGGACGGCCCCGAATCTACGGCCGAAAAGACGCGGCCCGTAATTCTTGGGACAGTCCCATCGCTATCGTCGTGGAAGGGGGGGATGCTGTTCGATCATCAAGCGCTGGCTCTTGCTTGGGGGACAGGCCCCGTTCTAGAATCCAAGAAGGCGTGGATTCCGTAAATGGAGCCAGTTCCCTTCGCTGGGCTCGTGGCCCTTCACTCTCGTGCAGGCGGATGATCCCGCCGGAAAATGATTGACATCCGCCTGCACGAGTTCATATAATTTTTGAAACTGCAGACATTCCTAACATCCTCAGGAGAGAGAGCTATGCCGGGTTTTGATGTATTCAAAGGGCTGAGTAAATCGGAAATCAACAGCATTATCGACCTGGGGATGATCCGCCCAATCGACAAGGGAAAGTTGTTGTTTAAGAAGGGCGACGTCGCCCATGAGATGTTCATCCTGATCAAAGGGAAAATAGACATCATTGACGAATACGATACACATAAGAAAGTGTTGGCCGAGCTTGGTGCGGGTGAGATTTTTGGGGAAATGGCGATGTTTGGGAGGCATATCCGGTCAGCCCATGCGCTGGTGAGGGAGCCGTCACAGGTGCTCGTGCTGAGTGAAGACGTGCTGAACAAGATGCTTGAGAAGAAAATACCGAAAGGCTTCTTGACCAATATTATCGGTGTTCTCTGCCACCGCCTCCGCCTGACGAACATGATGTACATGAAGGCGAAGTACGGCGAATCATATCCGAAAGAGGTCGAGTGGATGGGTTGAAAAGAACCGGCTAAGACCTTTGGGCCGGCAGGAGGATGATGTTTGGCCCGATGCGCGCGGCCTCTTCGTATTCCGTTTGAAGCCATTCGTCAATGGCGGGCTGTCGCCGGCGAGGGTTGTAAGCGGCTTCCTCTCGCATGATGACTACGGCGGGGGGTGACGCCCGCAACTGTTCGAGAGCTTTCGCCTGTAATCTGGCGGGTATTGCATAGGCTGTCTGACAAAACATGGTGGAGTTTTGGCGGCCGCTGAGGAAGTAGTAGATGCCCTGGTTCGAGAAATCGAAAACCGGATCATCGGGCTGAGTATGTTGGTTAATAAAGGCAACTGTTTCTTCGATATCCTTAGCCTGTTGCGCGGGAACCTTGATTCCACCGCTTCGTTCTATATTCAATTCGACAAATCCCGGCATTCCTGACTGTTTCCATCTCGCCAAGTGATACCGTTGCTGCAGTGCGCCTCCGTTGCGGCACGTGGCCCAGAAGTAGAGGGCAAATCCCACAATAACAAGGATTGCGGCAGTTCGGGAAAAAAGAAGGCGCCGGTATCGAAAAGCAGATTGCGCGTTCACCTCTTCATTCTTCAGTCCTCCTGCTCGGCTCAGAAAGCAGACGCCCAATATCCAAAACGGCGCGACAGCGTACATCAGGTGCCCTTCATCCGCGCGCCCCAGCGCCGACGGGTAGAAAACGATTCCCATGAGCAGGACGAGAGCGATGGGGAGGTCTTTCTTGTGGAGCGAGCGGGAACGCAATACCGGCAGCAATGCGATCAGGGTGATGACATAGACGAGCGCCGGGAAGTACCACTTGATGAAAACATAAAAAGTTCTATTACGGACTGTGGCATTTTCAAAAGGACCGAGCAGCGATGCGGCAGACGGCGGCGCAATTCCCCATGTCTCCTGCTGATACCGGAGTTGCAGGTAGATGTTGCTGAAGAAATCATCGAGCAGCCCATGCCCCAGGAGATAGAGGAGAAACGGAAGACTGGCCGCGATTGCGCCCGCGAGAAAAACAACAATTGACTTTCCGAAGTCTGAAGCGGAACGGGACCTGTCGCCGATAGAACAGGCGGCAAGAAATAAGATACCTATCACAAAGGCATAAACGCCGGTGTCGAGGCTGTAAAAGATAGCTGCACCGGCCAGTGCTCCCGCAATCAAAAGAAATCTTCGCCGACCTCGGACGGCGGACATGAGCAATGCGAAGCTGAGGAAGGGCAGCAGGTGGCGATCGGTGATCAGAACATCTGCAAGCGCGAGCAGAAGTAATATGGGCAGAATCCACACTTTCTTCTCGAATAGCGAATAGAGGAGCAGGTACACCCCGATCCAGGCTATGGGAACAAGAAGGCCGCTTGCGCCATAGGAAAGCCTTCGGTGTGCGGCCACGGACTCGCCAAAAAGGAGGAAAGCAAGCTGTGCTCGAAAGGCATTGACACCCCACCCGTGCTGCAGGTATACGTCGCGGAACGGCAGTTTCCCGTGCGAGATTTCAAATGCAGGCGCGAGCGCCTCGCCTTCGTGAAACAGGTCGACCGGCCCGTGCACGTTCGGGGAGTAGAGGACGAGAAACAGCAGAGCAGGGATTATAAGAAAAAACAAGAGCGGCCGCAGAAAGCGAGATGTAGACGAACTGTGCACTTCTGACCGACCGTCGTCCCGGCCAGGCGTTTGCGGAAGTACTTCCTGATTAGAGGAGAAGGTGCTCATACCCTTCTTCTTCCAGCATCCGCCGATATTTTTCATAGATGGGCTTGGTTATCGGGATAAGCTTGAGCGCCTTGGCGAAATTGCCCCTGGTCTTGATACGGCCCGTGGCGACGGCAACGGGCACATTCTCTTTTCCCTGGAAGTACTTATTTGCGACATCCGATTTCATTTTCATCTCGACTTCAGATTCCCAGTCGCACTCCTCATCGCCCCAAACCCACTTGAGGAAATGTCCTTTCCGGGCGGCTTTCTCGTCAGCGAAAGTCGCGTTGAGCACGAGTCCCATGTCGGTGAACTCCCACCGTTGCGGCACGCGCGCGACGGCAAGTTTGGGGCCGACCTTCGGATCGGTGCTCATGATGGTGAACAGCTTATCCATCACTTCCTTGAATTCTTTCTTGCTCTTGAACGTTGCCTTTGTCATATTCCCCTCCCGCATCCTCTCACTTTTTTCCGTCGGGGCCGAAAAGGTATTCGTTGATGAGCAGCAATCCTTGTATATCATAGACGTCGGTATCGAAGAACGGTACAATGCGGACCGATGCTTGCGAATCAATGCTGTCGGTCAAGCTGCGGATATTTTCCTGGTCGATGGCGGCGAGATTGCGGAAATTCTGCAGGTTCTCCGCCAGGTCTTCGGCAACCGTTTGCATCGCCTTCCTCTCATCCTCGTTTCTGGCCAGCGCGGCGACTACCCTTCGCGCGAGGCGCCGAACGTCCGCCTCTTTGACGTTTTCGGCGGAAAAGTCATTGTGCACCTTGTTGATGATGAGACCGCAAAAAGGCATTTCGTACTCGATCAGCTTGTCGTGGAAATAGATGGCTTCCTCGATGGTGAGGTCTTCCGGACTGGTGACCAGAACGAATGCGGTCACCCGATCGTGCAGCAGGTCGTAGACCGCCTCGGCACGCTCTTTAAAGCCGTCGTACAAGCCTTCGAATGCGATGAAGAAATCGGAAACTATTTTGAGGGCGGTGATGCCGGTGACTCTCTCGAGTGTTCGCAGGATAACGGAAGTTCCGCGCTGGAACAGGCGGATGCCTGCGCGTCCCGCCGAAAAATATGGTTTGAGAAACCATTTGAGGATGCGGCCGTCGAGGAAATCGGTGAGGCGTCTGGGCGCATCGAGAAAATCGAGCGCGTGTTTGGTGGGCGGGGTATCGAGGACAATGAGATCGTAGTCGCCTTCCGAATAGATCTCGTAGAGTTTTTCCATCGCCATGTATTCCTGCGAGCCGACGAAGGTATCTGAAATACTTCTATAGAGCGGATTCGACAGGATTTTCTCCCGCATGTCGGGGTTCAGGGAGAATCTCGCGATGAGATCGTCGAAGGTGCGCTTCGTGTCGAGCATCATCGCATACAATTCGCCTTTCGGTCGAATGCCGGCCTCAACGAACTTGTGCGGAGGGATTTTGCGCTCCTCGTTTCCCAATTCGGGCAAGCCGAGCGAATTCGCAAGGCGTTTCGCAGGATCGATCGTGAGCACGATCGTTTTTCTACCTTTGATGGCGGCGTGCATGGCGATTGCCGCCGCGGTCGTCGTCTTGCCGACTCCGCCGCTGCCGCAGCAAATGATGATCTCGCGCCGGTCGACCAGTTCGTCCAGTTCCATCCTACTCCCCGCCATCTTTCTGAAGCGCCCGCACCAGGTGTGAGCTCACCTCATCGATCAGATTGAAATCGAATGCTTTTGTGAAGACAAAGGGGATCCTTAGACAATCGTATTTGAGCTGCCGCTTGAGTCTGGTGATATAAAACTCATTCAGTTGTCTTCGCCGGTTTGCGGCCTCATAGCAGGTGAACATCATGCCGGCCGCTTCCTGTTCCTCGCGCGACAGTTTTCTGCGGCTGTTGGCTCCCGCCCGCTGCTTCATTGCCTCGAACACTTTCAGGTTCTTTTTCTTCAGCACCTGCGGAAAGACCGAGTTGATGATGATGTACCCGATCGGGATACCCAGCAGCCGGTCAACACTCTGACACAGCTCCACCGTCTCGTTCACCGGCATCTCCTCGGGAAGCGTGACAATGTTAAGCAGAGTGCGTTCCGGATCGGTAAGGAGGTCGATAATGCGTTCCGCCTGTTTGCGGACCCATCCCATTTTCACTAATTCGGCGGCCGCGAAGGGAACGCGGAGGAACTGCACCCCGTGACCGGTCGCAGGCGCATCCACGACGATAAGGTCATAGATCGGCCGGCCGCCCCGTCCGGTCTCGTCCTCGAGCAGCATCACTTTCCCCAGCGTCACGAACTCCTTCAGGCCGGGGGCGGCGGCGGCAAAGTACTTGTAAATTTGGCTGTTGATTATCTGTCTCGCCACCGCTTTCGGTTTCACCTGCACTTCGACGAACTCATTGAGGGCCAGGTCCGGCAGGAGATTCTTGACATGAATATTCGGATATACGGCTGCGCCTTCGTATCCGACGTTGGCATGGCCGAAGAGGCGCGAGATGCGCTCCTTCTCGTCCATCTCAACGACCAGCACCTTTTTGCCCATTCTTGACGCAGTAAGGGCGAACGAGGCACAGACAGTGCTCTTGCCGACGCCGCCCTTTCCCGAGATCAGCAACAGGCGTTTTTCGAAGATTTTTGTGTTCATTATTATCTTATGTTTCATGTTTTTCGTTCAGAGCGCGGCGCACCTGAGAGAAAACCTGTCCGGAGAACAGCAATGCCACATGTCCGACGTTTTTCACCATAGCGTTCTTGTAGGGCTCCGGCAGCATCGCGTTCTGCGGCGGAAGAACAATATTATCAAATTCCGACCAAATCGCAACCATATTCACCGAACCGGCGGGGGCGGCGGCGTTGAATTCTTCAATAAAGGGGGCATTTGGGCAGAACTGGCTGGCGGTTCTGAACAGGCTCAAGACGGCGGTTTTCGTGCCGCAATGCGGCGCGCCGATCGTTATCGCGTTTTCAACAAATCGCGCTCCGCCCAGGCGCTCAATATAATATCGAATCACCAATCCGCCCATGCTGTGCCCGACAAGATCCACTTTCTCGGCGCCCGTCATCTCGAGCGCGGCTGTTACCTCACGCGATAACATTTCGGCGAATTGCGAGATGGGAGCTGATGCCGGGCGAAAGTTGGGGATAAACACGTTATGCCGGCCGGCTCTCCTGAGTCGCCAGCCGAGCCACAGCAGGTTTGAGCGATTGGCCATATAGCCGTGGCACAGGATGAGCGGGCGCTCGCCGGGCACAAGCCGATTTCGGGAGTACGCGCTCGTGAAGTAGCCAAACGGATAAAGGAGTGCGCATGCGAATGCCGCGGCCGCTTCTCCGATCACCCCGAGGAATCTTTCACGCGGATCAGTTCCGGCAAAGCTGAAATTGGGGGGCGGCGTATTCAGGATCTCATAGCGCCGGATGATATAAGAACCGGAGACCGATGCAAGAATAAGAAAAGAACCCGCCGTTGCGAGCGTGGCGCTTATCATTGCCAACAAGACGCCCAGCAGGACGAGAGCACTGATTTTCAGGAGTTTCCGGATGCTTTGCATCGAGAAATGCCGGGCGTTCCTCAGGTTCGAGAGACAAAGAGTTCGTAGTCGCTGTAGTTGGTTACCAGTTTCGCCATGCTCCGCTGAATTTCACTTCGCACTTCGTCCGGGGTCGAAAATGTGAGCAGGCGGTGAGCCATGTTCTTGACATCCCCGAACGAGATCGAGCGAATCAGTTTTTTTACTTCAGGAATGATGGTTGCGGCCATGCTGAACTTCCTTATGCCGAACCCCAGCAGCACGAGCGCCAGCGGCAGATCGCCTGCGATTTCGCCGCAGATGCTGAGTTCTACTCCCGCGCGTTCGGACGCATCAATGATCGATTTGAGCATGCGCAGCACGGCCGGGTGGGTGGGCTCGTACAAGTGCGCGATGCGCTCGTTTACCCGGTCGATCGCCAGCATGTACTGGATCAGATCATTCGAGCCGATGCTGAAAAAATCCACTTCCGGCGCCAGCAGGTCGGCGATGATGCCGGCCGACGGCGTCTCAATCATAACGCCGACGGGTGTGTTTTCATTGAAGGCGGCGCCCTCGGCGCGCAGTTCCTGCTTCACCTCGTCGAGAATCTGCTTTGCCTGCCTCAGCTCATTGAGACCCGTGATCATCGGGAAGAGCAACTTCACGTTTCCGGCCGCGCCGGCGCGCAGGATAGCCCTGAGCTGAGGCTTGAAGATTTCAGGGTGGTTGAGACATAACCTGATGGCGCGGCACCCCATGAAGGGATTTGCTTCATGATAGGGGAAATGTCCCGGGACCTTGTCGCCGCCGAGGTCCAGTGTGCGGATGATGACGCTGTTGGGGGCAACCGCTTTCACGACTTTGGCATATGCCTCGACCTGCTCGTCTTCGTCTGGCGGAAGCGTTCTGTTCAGATACAGAAACTCACTGCGCAAAAGGCCGACGCCTTCGGCGCCGTGCTCCATCGCCCGCTCGACTTCCTCGGGCAAATCGATGTTGGCGGAAAGGACGACCGTAACCCCATCGAGCGTCTGCGCCGGCAGATGTCGCAACTGCGCGAGGAGCCGTTCCGATTCAAGGACGCGTTCCCTCCGCATCTGATACTCGTTGAGGGTCTGTTCGTCGGGATCGATAATGGCTATTCCGTGCTGGCCGTCGATAATGAGGACGTCGTCGTTACGCACCTGTGCCGTGATATTTTGCAGGCCGACCACGGCCGGAATGCCAAGCGCCTTGGCCATGATAGATGCATGCGAAGTCCGTCCGCCGAAATCGGTGGCGAAGGCGAGCACGTTGCGTCGATCCATGCTGGCGGTCTCGGCCGGAGTCAGGTTGCGCGTGATGAGGATGGCCTTTTCCCGAAGATTCGCAAGCGTCCGCCGTTCCTTCCCGAGAAGCTTCCTGAGGATGCGACCGCTAACATCCTGAATATCATGGACTCTTTGCCGGAAATACTCATCATCCACCGAATTGAATTTTTCCTCGAGGGCCTGGACAGTTCGGGCAAAGACGTGTTCGGCGTTCTTGCGTTCTCTGCGGATGTGTTCAATGGTTTCCCCCATCAGCAGCACGTCTTCCAGCAGATGGACGTGGGTGTCGAATATCTCGGCGAGTCCGGGCTCGTTCGAGTCCTGCCCGAATTGCCTTTTGATCGAGAGGATTTCCTGCTTGCTTTCAGATATTGCCTGCTGAAATCTTTCAATCTCGCGTTCCACTTCGTCTTCCGAGAGGTCGCGCGAGATGATCTGAAATCCCTCACTGGAAATGACGAACGCCTTTCCGATCACTATACCGGGGGATGCCCCTATACCGTTTAACTTTTTCACGTAACCACCTGCGGATTCTCACCAAGACATTCCTGGAACATGCGCTCGACAAGATCGAGCACTTCTTCGGCGTCGTCGCCTTCTGCGGTGATGAGCAATTCGGTCCCTTTCACCGCCGCAAGCGTGAGCACGCCGATGATGCTCTTGGCATTCACCCTGTAATCGTCTTTCTCGATAAAAACGTCTGAGCTGTATTTATTGAGCTCGGTGACAAGATTCTTAGCCGGCCGGGCATGCAGGCCAACTTCGTTTCGGACGATTACCTTTCGTTTGAGGATTTTGTTTTCCGGTTTCCGTGGTCTTCTCATTTCTTCCGTATATCCCGATGTATCACGCTGGCCTCGATCCCTTTTTCCTTGAGGAATCTGCCCATCTTGTTAGCAAAGACAACCGACCTGTGGCGGCCGCCCGTGCACCCGAACGCGACTGTCAAATAGCTCTTGCCTTCCCGTTCGAAGAGAGGCAGGAGAAAATCAAGTATGTCCTCCAGCTTCTGACCGAACTTTTCGCCCGCCGCCGAATCGAGGACGTATTTGGCGACGTTTTTCTGATTCCCCGTGCAGTGTTTGAGAGCGGGGACGTAGTTCGGGTTCGGCAGGAATCTGACATCAAAAAGCATATCCACTTCCTGCGGAACGCCGTATCGATATCCGAACGAGAGCACATTCACGATGATGGGCCGCATCTCATTCGCTGAGAAAATCTTGAAGAGGCGGTCCTTCAACTGATGGATATTCAGGTCGCTCGTATCGACGATGTAATCGGCGAGCCGGCGCAATTTCGCCATCTTCCTGCGCTCGCCCTCGATCGCTGCCGGCAGCGACGTGTGGCCGCTGAGAGGATGCTTTCGCCTCGTCTCACTGTATCGATTGACAAGAACTTCCGCGCGCGCCTCCAGGAAAAGAATCTCGTAACTGAATTCTTCTTTCTTCAGGTATTTCAGCTCATCGAAGAGCCGGTTCAAAAAACCGCCTTCTCGAATGTCGATGCCCAGTGCCACTCGTTTCAGGCGTCCGCCGGACTCCGTGCACACCTCGGCGAACTTGGGGATCAGCATCGTCGGCAGATTGTCCACGCAGAAAAAGCCAAGATCCTCGAGACATTTGATAGCCTGGCTTTTTCCCGCGCCGGAGAGGCCGGTGACAACGATAAAGTGGCTCCGTCTCATAGGTCGAAATCTTCCGAAGCTTTCTCGCCGGCCGTTAGCGCCTGCGTAAGGCGATCGCTCAGAAGCTGTTCGCTATCCATCCCCATCTCCTTGAGTCGATGATTCAGAGCGGCGACCTCGGCGATGATAGCCATGTTCCTTCCCGGCCTTACCGGCACCGTTATCTTCGGAAGCTTCACTTCGAGTACGGTATGTGAATCCTGAGTGACGCCCACGCGGTCATATTCCTTCGAGGCGTCCCAGTCCTCCAATTCCATAATCAGGCCGATGCGCTTCGTGTTCCTGATCGCGCCGACTCCAAAAATATTCTTCACGTCGAAGATGCCCAAGCCGCGGATCTCCATGTGATGGCGCAGCAGGCTTGAGCCTTCCCCATACAGATAACGGTCGCCCCTTCGTCGGATAAAGACGACGTCGTCGGCAACGAGGCGATGGCCGCGCTCGATAAGTTCCAGAGCGCACTCGCTCTTGCCCACTCCGGCGCGTCCCATTATCAGCACTCCCACTCCGTAAACGTCCACAAGGACCCCGTGCAGACTGGTTTCCGGCGAGAATTGGTTGTCGAGAAAGACGATGATTTTACTGACGACTTTTGTGGTCGTCAAGAGCGACCTCAGGATAGGCACCGAGGCGCGCTCCGCCTGTTCGAGGAATTCGTCGGAAGCGGTCAACCCGCGTGTGATAATGAAACACGGGATCTCGTATTTGAAAACGCGCTGCAGCCGCTCGATCAACGTCTTTTTTTCGAGCTGGCGCATGTAGTTTATCTCCGTCAGTCCCATGACCTGCACCCGGTCAAAAGCAAAAAAATCCAGATAGCCGGTCAGAGCGAGACCTGGCCGGTTAATGTCAGAGATCGCGATAGTGCGATCCAGCCCGCTTTCACCAGCTACAATCTGGATTTTGAGGTTTTCTTTTGTCCTCTCGATGAATTCGCCGACACTCAAGCTCTTGATCATGGGAATGACCCCCGGTCATCAAAACGGACGTCTGAGAAGGCCGTATCCGCCCTCTTTCTTTCTGAACACGACATTGACCTCGTCGGTCTGTTGGTTCACGAAAGCGAGAAATTCGCCATCTGATACGTCAAGCTGCATGATCGCCTCTTCCACCGAAACAGGCTTAGGCAAAATCGAGTTGGCTACTGTTACTCGATACTGGCCGTATTGCTCAATCAGTTCTTGCTCGGGCGCCTCGGCGACTTCCTCTTCGAGCTCCGCTGCGGCTACTGCGGGCTCCGCGCCCTTTTTACGCTTGGACTGGCGCACTTTGGTCGTTCGGCGGCGCAACTGGCGCTCGATCTTTTCAAGGGCCTTATCTATAGACGCATACATATCTTCCGTCGACTCAGTGCTGTGGAAGTGGATTCCACTTCCGAGAATGGTGATTTCGGCAAACTGCCGGTATTTTTCAACTGAGAGCACAACGCGTACCTCAATTATGCGGTCGAAATACGCCTTGATTTTCTGCATCTTCTTTTCGATGTGCGTACGCAAAGGTTCGGTGATATCCACATGCCTTCCGGTTATCATCAATTGCATGCCTGTGCTCCTTTAGATTAGTTTCCCGCGCGTCCCGGCTCACATGCCGTTGGTGAAAAAACAAAGAAAAATTCTGCCTATCCGGGAGGATAGGTGAACATTTTTGAAAGAAAGGCGGTCACAGAACTTCCTAACCTACAACAAATTATAGCACTTCCTAAAAAGGCATGTCAATTTGAAACGGTTGCAGAGTGAGGTAATAAAGAACAGGGGAGAACCCTATTTTTCGGGTTTTTTGGGCCGGTACTGCCAAAGGTCGCTCCGGCTCGCCGGCGCCTGAAATTCGAATCGTTCCCCCAGGTACAGTTTGCGCGCTCGCTGATTGGTTACCAGCTCATTCGAGGTGCCTGAGACTTCCACCCGCCCTTCATAGATAAGGTAGGCGCGATCGACTACCTCCAGGGTTTCGCGCACACTGTGGTCGGTCAGCAGAATGCCGATGCCGCTGTTTCTGAGTTTGATGATCAGCTCCTGCAGGCCGGCGACCGAGATGGGATCGACGCCGGAGAATGGTTCGTCGAGCATGATAAAAAGGGGAGAATTGATGAGCGAGCGGCATATTTCAAGTCTTCTTCGTTCTCCGCCGGAGAGTGTGTAGGCAGGCTGCTTGGAGAGGTGAGCGAGCGAGTACTCGTGAAGGAGCGCGTCCGTACGCTCGCGCCTCTGGCGGTAAGAGATATCGGAATATTCCAGGATGGCAAGGAGGTTTTGCTCGACGGTCAGCTTTCGGAAAACCGAGGATTCCTGCGGGAGGTAGCCGATGCCCATGCGCGCTCGCTTGTATATGGGATCTCGCGTGATTACGCGGCCATTCAAGAAGATATCGCCGCCGTCGGGCGTGGTCAGCCCGATGACCATATTGAAGGTGGTGGTCTTTCCGGCTCCATTCGGTCCAAGCAGGCCGACTATTTCGCCCGAACGCAGTTCGAGCGAGACCGAATTCACCACCGTTCGCTTCTTAAAACGCTTGACAAGTGATGTGGCGACGAGGGATGCTTTTGAAGAGACGTTCATTTGGATGCTTGTTCAAAGGTTTTTGGATGGAGAAGGCCTCTCACATTACCTGTGGCGACGACTTCGTCTGTTTTCATAAAGATGGATATCTTATTTGCAATTACCTCTCCGCGCGCATCTTTCACATGAGGATCAATCAGAAGCTCTATCAAGTCGCTGTCTCCCCGATATACCGCCAGTTCGGTGGTGGCCACGGTGCCGGCGCGTTTAATTTTGACCTGTCCCTCGGCCTCCATTCGGTCGAGTTTTTTCTGATCCTGTTTATAATAGATGGTGATTTTCTGGGCCTGAATTTGCGTTTCATTTCCGGCCTCATCCGTCATAATAATGTCAACATCGCCCTCGAACACCTGCGGTTTGGATTTCTGCCGTGTCAGAGTCATCGTTTCCGCGTGAATCAGGCGAAACTCTTCGATTTCCGGCAAAACCGCATCTGCAGGCGCGTCCGTTTGCTTCTGTTCTGCCGCAGCGGCTGCCTGCGACAGAAAGAGCATCAGGAAGCCGAACACTCCCACCCAAAGGCGGATCCTCATAAATTCATCTCCTTCTTGTGGATGACGCCGTTCACCTCAAATATCTTAAGACTTTCGTCCTCAGGTGACAACTCAAATCCTCTTCCCCTCACTACGGATTGGTCGCGGGAAATTCGGACCTCTCCGCTGCCTGACAACAATTCGGTTTTTTGATCCCACTGCAGACTATCAGTGGAAAGAGACATTCCGTCAGAACTACTCACCAACACATTTCCGAGCAACTGCGCGGAATTCGTGGCGGTGTCGTAAGTTCCGGCATCGCCGGTCACTACCGTCGTTTTCCCGTTGGCGGAGAAATAGGTGATCTTAACTTGCTGGAGTTTGGCCGGCCCGTCAAGCGCCTGTTGAGCGCCGGCCGCCGTCAATTCCCATTGCAATCTGCCGTCCTTGTTCTGGGTGTACTTGATATTGCTTAGTTCCTGCGCCAGTTCCTGCATGCTGTTGTCGCCGGGGGCGACTTCGGTCGATTCAGCGGCCAATTTGTCGGGCGCATTTCCGCACGTCGCAAAAGTCGGCGCCAATGCCGCGCTTAAAATTATACTTGCGATCGACAGTATTTTTGCCATGAGCTTATTGTAAACAATGGCTTTAGCTTTAGCAAGCGAGACGGACCTCAGGAGGACGACTTGATATAAACCGGGACACATCCTACGAGAGCGTTCTATAGAGAACAAGAGCGCATGGCTGACCGCTGTGGGCAATATTGATGAGACGGCGTTGAACTCGGCATTACAAGTTCTCTTCAGCCCCTGTTCTTGGCGAAAATGATCCGCAAGCCTTCCAGCGTCAGTAAAGGATCGACGGTTTCAATTTCCTGAGAATGCTCTGCTATTACCGCCGAAAGACCGCCTGTGGCGATCACTTTCGGCGCTCCTTCCATTTCTTTCTTAATCCGCCGCACCATCCCATCCACCATTTCGGCATACCCGAATATCATGCCGGATTTGATGCTGGAAGCGGTGTCTTTGCCGATAACCGTTTTCGGGGCGACCAATTCGACTCGGGGAAGTTTGGCCGTTCTTTGAAACAGCGCCTCGGCCGATATTCCGATGCCGGGGAATATCGCTCCTCCCAGATACTGCGCCTTGCCGGAGACCGCATCGAAGGTGGTGGCAGTGCCGAAATCCACGATGATCAGGGGGCAGCCGTACAGGCTGATGCCGGCGACCGAATTGACGATTCTGTCGGCTCCGACCTCGCGCGGGTTGTCGTATAAAATGGATAGCCCGGTCTTGATGCCCGGCTCGACGACGACAGGCTCGGTCTTAAAGTACTTGTCGCAGACCTCCTCGAGCATGCTCTGCAGGGGCGGGACGACAGAAGAGATGCATACTCCGTCGATGAGGCCGGTGTCCAGATCGGATTCCCTGAAGAGACTGCGCAGAATGACCCAGAACTCATCGCTCGACTTGCGGATATCAGTTGAAATGCGCCAGCTGACGCGCAGGCGGCTATCCTCATAGACGCCCAGAACTGTCTGTGTGTTTCCAACGTCGAGGACGAGCAACATAACTATCGCTCCTTCTCCCGGCTTTCGCCGTTTTTCATATCACGCAGTATCGTGACATCACCATAGGAAATGTGCCGCAGCCGTCCGCCGGCGACTTCGACAACCAGCGAACCGTCCTCAGCGAGATCGCGTGCGATTCCTTCCACCAGTTCATCACGCAAACGGACGGTTACCTGTTTGCCCAGCGTGCAGGAACGCGCTCGCCAGCGATTCATGATATCGATCCCGTTATCCTGTCTGAAGGTGAGATACAGACGGTCGAGCTCGCTCATGACGTGCGTGAATACCTCTGCCCGTTCGAGCCGTTTTCCGGTCTCCATTCTCATCGATGTGGCCAGATCGGCGACATCGGGCGGGAACGTGGAAGGAATCTGGTTGACATTGAGGCCGAAGCTGACGATGGCATACTTTACTTGATCCTGCTCTGCGACAAGCTCGGTGAGCGCGCCACAGATTTTCCTGTTATTGACGATGACGTCGTTCGGCCATTTGATCCGGGCGTCGATGTGATAGGTTTCCTGCAAAACGGCGGCGACCGCAACGGCGGCAAGCAGCGTCAGTTTCGGCGCATCTCGCGGCGGGATCGGCGGCCGCAGGATAATCGAGGTCCAGATGCCGGCGCCGCGCGGGGAGCTCCACGCGCGCCCCAGTCGACCGCGACCTCCTGTTTGCGATTCAGCCACGACGACAGTTCCCTCCTCCGCGCCTCCTGCGGCGAGCGAGCCGGCGGCGTCTATCGTAGACGGTATCGAATCGAAAGAAACAATCGACTTGCCGATCGCCTTCGTATTCAATCCGACTTCGAGAGCGAAGCCAAGGAGCTTATTCGGGCCTCTTACGAGTTTATATCCCCGGTTAGCCGAGGAATCAATGACAAATCCCTGCTTTCGCAGCGCCTCGATCGTCTTCCAGACCATGGTGCGCGAGACGCCGAGCTCGCGGCTCATCATCTGCCCGGAAACATAGGCGTCGCCATGTTGACGCAGCATTTGCAGGATTTGTTTCTCCATATGGTTGCAGACTATCCCACGACGGATTGAAGCTCGAGAGAGACATCCAGGGCGGGGGCGGAATGAGTAAGCGCGCCGATTGAGATAACGTCGACTCCGGCGGCGGCTATCTTCTTGATGTTACTCAAAGAGACGTTGCCGGATGCCTCCAGGATTACCGGTCGGCGCGAATTCCGGGTGATTTCCACCGCCTTGGCAAGCGTAGCAACATCCATATTGTCCAGCAGAATCGCATCGGCGCCGGCTCGAAGCGCCTGTTTGACCTGGTCGAGGGTTTCCGCTTCGACTTCGATCTTACGAAGGTGGCCCGCCAGACGTTTGGCGCGAGCAACCGCTCTCTCGATCTGATTGGAGCCGCTTTGCGAGCCGTCTTCGTGCTGAAAGATCAGGTGGTTATCCTTAATGAGGATGCCGTCGAACAGTGCGAATCTGTGGTTGAACCCGCCGCCGGCGCGGACCGCATATTTTTCAAGCACTCGCAGGCCGGGGGTCGTTTTGCGGGTATCGAGGATTTTGACCGGATAATCACTGACGGCGGCAACGTATCGCGCAGTGAGCGTCGCGATACCGGATAGCCGCTGAATAAAGTTCAATGCGACTCGTTCCGCCTTCAAGATGGGCTGGGCGGATCCCGAGATGCGCGCGAGAACGCGATTGCGGGTGACCCTGGCGCCGTCATCAACAAGCTGCTCGAAGGTGATGCGCGAATCGAGCCGCCGGAAACAGAGACCTGCTATCGGGATGCCGGCGGCGACTCCCGCGGCGCGGCAGATGATTTCACCGGTCGCCAGGGCGTCGGGCGCAATGACCGAATCGGTGGTAAGATCACCGGCGCCTATGTCCTCGGAGAGCGCCTGATCGATTATCTGGCTTACCTGCAGAAGATTCATTCAAATTCTAGACCTTCAGTGCGTTTTTTCTTTTCTGAGGCTTCTGCTCCGTGGAGCGCAATCGGCCCCGCCCGAAAAGGTCCTGCCAGAAAATCAGGATTGGGCTTGCTATGAAGATGGAGGAATATGTTCCCACAGCGATTCCGAAGAAGAGGGCAAAAGCGAAATCGCGCGTGACCTCGCTTCCGACGAAATAAAGAACAACGACGGCAAACATGGTGGTCAGAGCTGTGATAATGGTGCGCGAAAGCGTTTCATTGATACTGCTGTCGACCAGTTTCTTGAAATCCTGTCCGCGCCTCAGGCGCATGTTCTCCCGGATGCGGTCAAAGACGACGATGGTGTCGTTGATTGAATAACCGAAGATAGTAAGCAAGGCCGCCACGACCGGCAGTTGAATTTCTCTGCCGGCAAGGGCGAGCGCCCCCATGGTGATGAGGACATCGTGGAAGACTGCAACCACCGCTCCGAGCGCAAATCTAAATTCGAATCGCAGTGAGATATAGATGAGGATGCCGATTGCCGAGTAAAGGATGGAAAGCACCGCCTTATTGCGCAGGTCTGCGCTCATTGCCGCGCCCACCTCTTCCGTCCGCTCGACCTCGAATGGGTTATTCAGGTTTTGCCGCAGGATTTCCTCGATCTTCTCGCCGACAAGGGCGGCGGTTCCTTTCTCTTCGCTTTGGTCGCCATTAACCGATTCGAGCGATGTGCGAATGAGGATATCCCTTGGGCTGCCATATTGTTGCACAATGGTTTCACCGAGTCCGCCGCTCGTCAGCGCGTTGCGTACTTCGCCCGTTGTTACCGGGTTATCGAAGCGTACCTGCAGGATCGTGCCCTGGGTGAAGTCGATTCCGAAATTGTCGTCGCCGCGCACGGCGAACGTTCCCATGCCGATTACAATTGCAACGAGTGAAACTCCTATTGCGACAAATCTTCTGGGAATAAAGGCGAGGTGTGTCTCACCCATCACTTGCATCATGTTGATTTTCTTGAGCCATTTGCGCTGGGTGAGCAGGTTGAAGATCGTTCGTGTAACAAACAGAGCGGTGAACATGCTGATGAGAATGCCGACGCACAGGACGACCGCAAATCCTCTGACGGGCCCTGTCCCAAACTGGAAGAGGACGGCGCCGGTTATCAACGTCGTGACGTTGGCATCGAGGATGGTAAGGAAAGCCTTCGAATATCCCGTGTCCACGGCCGAGCGTAGTGTTTTGCCCTTCTTCAATTCTTCGCGGATCCGCTCGAAGACGAGCACATTTGCGTCCACCGCCATGCCGATCGTGAGAATGAGGCCGCCGATGCCGGGCAGCGTGAGGGTGGCCCGGAAATAGGAAAGGAATGCCAGCAGCATGAAGATGTTCATGAAAAGCGCCAGGTCGGCGATGGCCCCGGCCGTTCGATAGTAGACAATCATGAACAGGCTGACTATGATCAGGCTTAATACCGCGGCTTTGAATCCCTCGTTGATGGATTCGATCCCGAGAGTCGGTCCGACCGTTCGCTGTTCAATGATGTTCACCGGCGCAGGCAAGGCGCCCGATCGGAGAGCGATGGCGAGGTCTTCCACCTCTTGCGGGGTGAAGCTGCCGGTAATTTGCCCGTTAGTCGTAATGCGCGAGCGGATAGTGGGCGCCGATTCGACCTCCTCATCGAGCACGATGGCGAGCTGCTTATTGATATTTGCCTCGGTCAGTTTTCCGAAGGCGACCCCTCCGGCCCTGTTAAGCTGGAAGTTCACCGCCGGAGCGCCGAGTTCGTCCTGGCTGATGCGGGCATCCGTCAGGTCGGCTCCCGTAACCGGCGCCTCGCGCTGGAGCAAATAATAAAGCTCCTGGCCGCGCTCGCGCTGGCCGCGGAGCGGAGCAAGGAAGGTATTTGATGGGAGATTCTGGTTATACTGCGCAAGCAGATTCTCTCTGGGCGCCGGACCGGCGACGACGATATGAAAAGAAAGCTGCGCGGTCCTTCCCAGAAGATCCTTTACCCGATCCGGATCCTCCACACCCGGCAGTTGCACGACGATGCGGTCATCTCCCTGCCGTTGAATGATCGGCTCGGCCACTCCGAACTCATCAATGCGATTGCGGATGGTCTCGAGCGCTTGCTTGACCGACATCGACCGAATGCCTTCGACGCGATCCTCAGGGAGGGAAACCAGGACCCTGTTTTCAAATGCGGTTACATTGAGAAGGTTTTCGGCGAAGTCATCGACGGCTTTTTCCACCTCGGCGCTGGACGAGCCGGAGAGAGGGATGACAATCCGCTGGTTCTGGACTGTCATCGAGCCGACGATGACGCCGTTATCAATAAAATATTTGCGCAAGTTATTCTTGAGGCGGACGAGTTCGTTGGTAATCGCCGCATCGGAATCCACCTGCAGCACAAGGTGCATGCCACCCTGGAGATCCAGCCCCAGGTTCAGGGCTTTCGTCTTGTCGCCCTGATACCAGCGTTTGAAGTATGTCCCTATCTCTTCGCCAAAGCTTGGATTCGGATGCTCGGAGTCGTAGAGCCGGTATTGATCCATCAGAGCTTCTCGCTCTGACTTGTCAAGCGAGGCCCATTTGAATGTCGGATAGATATACCAGAACGTCAGCAGGACGGCCGCGATGATAATGCCGAATCGCCAGCCTAATTTCTTGCGCATGGAATCCCTCCAAAAGAAAGACCGGACAGCGTCACGTTTCAAGGGCAGGACGTGCTTCCGGTAAAACGAAACCCTGCTCCCATCAAACGTCAGGATCGTCTTAGTCGCACAACGTATGCGGATAATAGAGCAGGGATATTATCTGCTTTTACGATCCTTTTTTCTCGGTTTCCTCCCTTTCTCTCACCGTCGCTATGGCGCCGAGAGTAAACCGGAGATTCACCTTTTCGGCCACCTCGATAATAACATCCTTCTCGCTGACCTTTACCACAACACCGTACAGGCCGCCCGAGGTTATAACCTTGTCGCCTTTTTTCAGATTCCTCAACATCTCCTGATGCTGCTTCTGCTTTCTTGACTGCGGCCGGATCAGCAGGAAGTAGAAGATGATGAACATCAGGATGAGTGGAAACAGGAATCCGCCTATGGGGGAGGTGACGCCCCCCTCGTTTCCTTGTGCGTATGCAAGTGATTGAAACAGGCCTAAGGTCATCGATTCTCTCTCAAAATGGGTTAAGGACGAACTTTGCGCTGATATTTTTCCAGGAAAGAACGCTTAAATTCGCTGTAGCTGTCTGAAAGGATTGCCGAGCGAATATTATCAAGTAATGTTACCATAAAACGAACATTATGTAAAGTGGCCAGCCGCATGGCCGTTATCTCACCCGCTTTGAACAAATGACGCAGATATGCGCGGGTATAATTTCGGCAGGTGAGGCAGTCGCATTCGGAGTCGAGCGGCGAAAAATCCGAGGCGTATTCCGCATTCTTCACGATGACGACACCCTGCGATGTCATCAGCGAGGCATTGCGCGCGTTGCGGGTGGGCATAACGCAGTCAAACATATCGATGCCGCGTTCAACCGCTTCAAATATATCCGCGGGCGGACCGCTTCCCATCAGGTACCTTGGTTTTTGCGGCGGCAACTCCTCGACGGTGTAATCGAGTATCTCGTACATCGTCTGCGGTGTTTCGCCGACGCTCAACCCGCCAACGGCGTATCCCGGGAAATCCATGTCAACCAGACGCCGGGCCGCTTCAATGCGCAGATCGTGAAAAGTCGCCCCTTGTACAATCCCAAACAGGGCCTGCCGGCGATTGTTATGAGCGGCCTTGCATCGTTGCGCCCACTGGAGAGTGAGCTGGAGCGAAGAGCGGGCGTAGTCTTTCTCCACCGGGTACGGGAGGCATTCGTCAAAGACCATGATGATATCGGCGCCGAGGGCATTCTGGATTTCCATGCATAATTCAGGCGTAAAGAAGTGGCGGGAACCGTCGATGTGGGACTGAAAATGGACGCCGTCCTCGGTCACCTTGTTCAGTTCCGCGAGGCTGAAGACCTGGAATCCGCCGCTGTCGGTCAGGATCGGTTTGGGCCAGTTCATAAAAGAATGTAATCCGCCGGCCGCCTGAATGATCTGATGGCCGGGCCGCAAATAGAGGTGATAGGTGTTGCTCAGGATGATCTGGGCGCCCAGCAGGTGCAGGTCTTCAGAGGTGAGCGTTTTCACCGTTGCCTGGGTGCCCACCGGCATAAATTGTGGCGTATCAACTGCGCCATGCGGCGTAATAAATCTGCCTGCGCGCGCCCTCGTGCGGCTGTCGGTTTTTAAAATCTGAAAGGCAAAGTCTTCTTTCATTTTCCAAGGGAGTTGTTTCAGAGGATCAGCATTGCATCGCCGTAGCTGTAAAACAAGAAGCGTTCCTGGATGGCCCTTTTGTACGCGCGCAATATGAGGTCGCGTCCGGCAAACGCGCTCACCAGCAGCAGGAGCGAGCTTCGGGGCAGATGGAAATTGGTCACCAGCGCGTCGGCCGATCTGCATGTGTGTCCGGGATAGATGAATATGTCGGAAAATCCATTTTTTGGTTCAAACAGGCAGTTCTCATTTACCACGGTCTCAAGCAGTCTGAGCGTTGTCGTTCCCACGGCCACTATTTTCTTTTTCCGTTTCCTGGCCTCGTTGAGGCGGCTGGCCGTTTTTTCCGTCAGCGCATAGGCTTCCTGGTGGAGCATGTTCTTCTCGACTTCTTCGTATTCGAGCGGTTGAAAGGTCCCTAGTCCGATGTGGAGCGTGACATACTCGAGTTGGACATCGCGATCACGAAGTTCCTTCAGAAGTTCGGTGGTGAAGTGAAGGCCCGCCGTCGGCGCGGCGGCGGCGCCGACCCGTTTCGCGAAGACTGTTTGATATCTTGCATGATCCGCGGGTTCCGTCCTGCGTTTGATATATGGCGGCAACGGGATTTCACCGATTCTCCAGCACAGCCTCCTGACGTCTTCGACGTAAAACCGAAGGATTTTGGTCTTTCCGCAATCCGCAGCGACCTCCACTGTATCCGCCTGCCGCGCGCCGATAAGGGAGAGCCGGGTGCCCACCTCTACGCGTCTTCCCGGCCGAACGAGAGCTTCCCATTCGCCCGGCTTCACCTCGTTGAGCAAGAGCAACTCGATTGCGGCGCCGGTCGACGATTTCCGGGCTCTCAGGCGCGCAGGGAACACCTTTGTGTCGTTCAGAACGAGAGCGTCGCCCGGTTGGAGATATGTGAGGATGTCGTTGAACGTTCCCACACGAATCGAGCCATCGGAACGATTGATCACCATCAGGCGCGACTGCCCTCTGGTCTGGCGCGGATGCTGCGCGATCAGCTCCTGCGGAAGCTCATAATCGAAGTCGGAAAGTTTCAGCATGAATTTCGTTTAAAGGTTTTGTGACCCGGAACCGGATTCCGAAGAGAGGAACCGCTCGCGCTCACTATAGATGCAGCCGCAATACTTCTGGCGATATAACTCCAATTGACGTGACAGTCGCCGCGTCTGCGGCCAGCCGGGCCGAAAATCCTCATAATAGAACTCGATTGCGCACTCCAGCCCAATGTTCCGCCCGATTTCCCTGATCAGATCGTGTTTCTGATATGGGCTGACCAGCAAAGACGTTGAAAATGCATCGAGATTCCGCGAGCGCGCATGTTCGGCGGCTTTTTTAAGCCGCAGATAGTAACAGGCCGCGCATCGATTCCGCTCGCGATAGGCGACCGCCCTGAAGTACTCTTCGATGTCGTATTCTTCGGCGATGATCGCCGGGATATTCATGTGAGTGAGCAGTGAGCGTGCCGAGGTCAGTCGCAGGTTGTATTCAGCCAGCGGGTGAATGTTTGGGTTGTAGAAGAATCCGGAAACTTCATGTCCCGCTTCGAGCAGGGCGGCGGCCGGATAGGTGGCGCAGGGGCCGCAACAGATGTGGAGTAAAAGCTTCATAGGTGAAAAATTCCAATTACAGATAAAACGAGGAACGGCTTAAAGGGGTGATTGTTATCAGGCTGCGAACCCGGCAAATCTAAAAAAGTTCCTTCTGTTGTGTTCCGTCTTTCTTATGTCCAAGATGCTCAAAGGCGTTTCCGGTCGCAACTCTTCCCTGCCGAGTGCGCTGAAGAAATCCGATTTTCAGCAGGTAAGGCTCGACCATATCCTCCAGGGTATCCACCTCTTCATTTAATGACGCCGAGAGCGCGGTTATTCCGACGGGGCCGCCGCTGTAGTGCTTGATGATTATATTCAGGAACTTGCGGTCAAGTTCGTCAAGTCCTCTTCTGTCTATTCCTTCGAGCTCGAGCGCCTCGACAGCCACGCGCTCGTTCACCCGCCCGTCGTGTCTGACGTCGGCGAAATCGCGCACGCGCCTCAGCAGCCGGTTCGCCACGCGCGGTGTGCCTCTGGAGCGCTCCGCCACCTGGGCTATAGCCGCTTGATCTATTTCGATTCCGAGAATGCGCGCAGAGCGCTCGATGATCAGCGCGATCTCATCGGGCGGATAAAAATCCAAATAGTGATAGATACCAAACCGTTCCCTGAATGGCGCGGTGAGGAAGCCGGCACGCGTGGTCGCGCCAACCAGCGTAAAGCGCTTGAGCTGCACCTTGATCGTCTTTGCGAAAGCTCCTTTATCCACCAGGAAATCGACTTGGAAATCCTCCATCGCGGGATAGATGAACTCCTCGATGATGCGCGGCAGCCGATGGATTTCGTCAATGAAGAGGACATCGCCCGTTTCGAGGTTCGTGAGGAGCCCCATCAGGTCTCCGGTGCGCTCGAGGGCCGGCCCGGAGGTTGCCACCAGCTTCGTTTCCATCTCGTTCGCGATGATGTTTGCAAGCGTGGTTTTGCCGAGGCCGGGCGGACCATAAAAGAGGACGTGCTCGTGCGGCTCCCCTCGCGCTTTCGACGCCTGTATCGAGATGTTCAGCTTCTCGATCACGAGCTTCTGCCCGATGTAGTCCGAAAGCGTTTTCGGACGCAGGCTCCAATTAAACGTCTCGTCGACCGGTGAAACCGGCCGGCCGTCCACGATTCGCTCGCGCGTCATTTTGGGGGTTACTTTTCTTTCTTTCCGTGGAGTTGTTTGAAGATCAACTGGATCATTTCTTCTGCCGTCTCTATACGTTCGCCCAAACCGAGCGCCTGCCGGAGCAGCACGTCTGCTTCACCGGTGGAATAGCCGAGCTGCAGAAGCACCTCGACGACCTCATCCTTGAAGTCGGGTTCTTCGACGGGGCCGCTTACCACCCCTTCATCACGGATGAGGGCGAATTTGGCCAGTTTTCCATTGAGTTCCGCGATGACCTTTTCCGCTGTGCGCCTGCCAATGCCGGGAAGCGAGCACAGAGCCGCGACATCTTTGCCTTCTATTGCGCGCGCTATCGACTGCACCGGCGCCGACATGGCCTTGAGCGCCCCCTTGATTCCCATTCCGGGCACCGTGATCAGCTTCTCGAAGAATTCCCGGTCAAGTTCGCAGGAGAATCCAGCCAGACGCGGGATCGCGTTGGAGACGCCCATGCCGCCTTCGAGGTAGTGGAACGTATAGAAAACGGCTTGTTTTCCGCGCAGTTCGCGCAACCGGTGCATTGAGGCGCTTGGGATCAACAGGTCATAGGCGATCCCATTATGCTCGACCGTCGCCCGGTCTTCTCGCAGCCCAATCAATTTTCCTGTAATTCTCGCAATCATCGGCCTCTCCGCGCGGCGGCGCCGCGGGCCTGAAGTTGGTGCAGGAGCGCGTTATGATGACATAGAGCGACGGCGAGGGCATCGGCCACATCGGGCGGATTCGGCAGTTCGGGCAGCCCGAATGCATGCTGAACCATTTTCTGGACCTGTTCCTTGCTGGCCCTGCCGTGACCGGTTAGCGAATTTTTGATGCGGGTTGACGCATAACTGACGACGGGAAGGCCTCGTGATGCCGCCGCCGTAAAAATCGCTCCGCGAGCGTGTCCCATCATGATAGCAGTACGCGGGTGCGCATACGTGCTGTAGAGTTCCTCTATTACGACGACGGTGGGCTCAAATTCGGCGATGATCTCGGTTGTTCCAGTGAACAAATCGAGAAGTCGTTTCTCGAGGGGGTCTTTCGCGCGAGCACGCACGACCCCGGCTTCGATGAGGGAGGGAACGCGGCCGCAGGTTTCAATGATGCCGTAGCCGGTCGCGGCAAGGCCCGGATCGATGCCCATAATTCTATAAGTCGGCGCGCGTTTAATATGAGCGATTGGGCAGCCGCCTTTCGGGAGCGCGCTACGCTCCGATTTTGGCCATGATCTCTTCGGGGATATCGAAATTGGAGTATACGTGCTGCACGTCGTCGTGCTCTTCGAGAGCATCCACCAGCCTCAAAGCCGCCTCGGCCGTTTTTCCGTCCACCTGCACCGTGCTTTTCGGCAACTTTGTCTGTTCGGCGCTTGATATGGGGATTTGCTTGGCCTCCAAGGCATCCTTGATGTCCATAACATCATTTGCCGCCGTCACGATTTCATAGGTATCGCCTTCGGTACGAATATCTTCGGCACCCGCTTCAAGCGCGGCGTCAAACAGTTTTTCCTCGGAAATCTTCGAGACGTCCACCATGATCAGGCCCTTTTTCTCGAAATTCCACGAGACGCAGCCGGTCTCGCCGAGGTTGCCGTTGTTGCGAGTCATGATGTGCCTGATCTCCGAGACGGTTCGGTTCTTGTTGTCGGTCAGCACGTCCACCAGGATCGCAATTCCGCCGGGCCCGTAGCCTTCGTACGTGATTTCCTCGAACGAGGCGCCGCCGAGTTCGCCGGTTCCCTTCTTTATTGCGCGATCGATGTTGTCGTTCGGCATATTCGCGGCTTTTGCGGTGGCGATAATGGTTCGTAAGCGCGGGTTGAATGCGGGGTCGCCTCCGGCATCGCGTGCCGCTACCATCAGTTCCCGGATGAGCTTCGAAAATACCTTTCCTCGCTTGGCATCCTCTTTCGCCTTGACGTGCTTAACTTTACTCCATTTTGAATGACCCGACATACAAGTCCCTTCCTCCGACGAGATTTAAAAACCCGCCTCCACGGCATACGCGCCGCAAAACCGCCGTCATGCACACCATAACAGCAATCTTTCACGCTGAATTATAGCAGATAGGGCGGAGTTTTTCAATGAGGTTGGGCGGCGTTTCGAAGGCAAATTGACGAGCGGAGTGATGTACCAGGGCATTGACCGGGAGGTGAGGCGCCTCCGAGTTTTAGCTATCCCAGAAAATCAGTATCGCCGAGAGTAAGATACCAATTCTGCGCGGTCTCGAAAAATCCGTAATGTGGAAACGCCGGGTCAACCTCTTGGAGAACGAACGGTTTTTTCTCCCCGCGAAAAGAAAAACCGTATTTTCGCAATACCTTGTGCTGCGGCGCGTGCTCGAGAACACCACACTTGACGTAGTCGGCATGGTTGCGCAGAAAGAATCGCAGAGCTGCTTTCACAATACAGCCGATGACTCGTTCTGAGTCGTAGCAGAAAATATCCATAATGTGGCCGATGCGGTGGCCTGACTTCGATTCCTCAACAGCAAGCACTGCGTATCCCACCATCATTTGCTCGTCGGAACATTTGAGGACGTGAAAGATCGCGAGTGGGTTCCGTTTGTAGCGCCACTCGAGATATTCCCTGTCGCGAATGCCGCAAATCGCCAAGGAGGGCGCGAGGGATTTCCAGAGCAGGGTGAAGTCGTCATCGAAATCCTTTGACACTTCTATCCTCAGGTTCTTCTTCAGGATGGGCTTTTTAAAGAACAGTTGCAGACGAATCAGCAGACGTGAGATACCGGAGATCAGGTCTGACAAGAACGCTGAAGAAAAGCGTTTTTCGACCGCAGACCTCCAGGTGGTTCTGCAGAAAAAAACCGGCAGCGAAACGAGATCCACGCTGTTGAAGATCGATGTCACTATGGGATAGTACATTTCGTTCGGAAAACCCATTGCCAGATTAATCTTGTAGAAGTACCCCACGCCCAGGACGCCGCAGTAGAGGGATTTGATGATCCCTTTTCCCCAGTGGTCGAAGTCGACACAGTTCTCCACCGTTTGTGCGAATACGTATTCGGAATCTTTGACCTTGAACTTCACCCCTACGTTGCAGAACTGCCCGAAAATTTTACCGTCGACTTCTCTGAGGGCCATGACTTTGTCTTTAAACCACGGAGTGTCGGTGTATTTCCAGTACCAGTAATCCAGCGATCGGTTTTCGTTAAAAATCTTGTTGAACAGCTCGTTCATCTGGATTTCGTCGCCCGGGCGATATTCCCGCACTCCCCACTGCTCCAGAAAGTCTTCTAATTGTTCATGAGTCTTAAGTGGCGTGACATCCGGTTTCTGCATAAGTCACACTGCCTCCTTCCATCGCATGGGAGCAAGCGACGTTTCCTGATTGGATAGAAACGATTGGCATTACGAAACCGGTTTAATATTACCGATAGGTTAATTATATGTGAAACAGGAAATCAAATCAAGTGACGATAAAATTAGCATAAAGTCAATGAGACACAACAGGGCTTATGTTCGGCTAAGATAAGGGATGCTTGCAAAGAGCTTCCGGTTGTCGCGAATCAATTATATTGATTGGTTCTACGTGCAGCAGCGTTTGGTGCTTCGAGATCAGATTTTTCAGTTGACTTTCGGTCAGAAAGTTTTATAATACTTCCGATTAAGGCACTCAATTTCTAATCATTTATGTTCGGCTAACGTGCCGCGGGACTCGTTGGAAAAGTTTTGTCAGCAGAACCTTGACAGCTCTCGCCGGCAATGGAGCCACCCTTCCTGAAATACTGGCATGTGGGAATTCGAAAAGGGAGGAAGGAGCGGTGGTTAACTCGCCTCAGGCTTGCCTTGTTGCAGGAAGAAAAGATATCGGAGCGGAAGTCGCTTCTTCTACGGCAACAACGGAAAAGCTCTTCGTCTTTTTGCTGTTTTTCTTCTCAGGCGCTTCCGGATTGATTTATCAAGTTGCATGGGTGCGAATGTTCACGCACATATTTGGAAGCACGACCATAGCCGTTTCCACCGTGCTCGCTGCTTTCATGGCGGGATTGGCTCTTGGCAGTTATGTCTTTGGAGTTGTGGCGGACCGTTATAAGAGGCAATCGCTTCTTTTTTACGGTATTCTTGAGGGAGCCATTGGCGCGTATGCTTTTGCCCTGCCACACCTGCTTTCCTCAGTTGAGTCTCTGCACGTCGCCATTTACAGGAATTATGAGCCCGGCTCCTGGCTCTTCATTCTCATTCGGTTCGTCATCTGCCTGGTCATACTGTTGCTGCCAACGACGATGATGGGCGCCACCCTGCCGTTGCTTGCCAAATTTCTGGTAAGGCAATTCAAAACAGTCGGCCGCGGCCTCGGAATTCTGTATGCAACGAACACAGCCGGAGCGGTGATCGGCTGCTATCTTGCGGGCTTTCATCTCATAGCCTCGTTAGGCGTGACGCGAACGATGCATGTTGCCGTGCTCGTAAACCTGGTGATCATGGGAGCCGCTTGTCTAGCGCATTTCCTGTACGTGCGAGTTGCGAATGAAGATACGATGGGAGGTGAGGCGGCGCCGGTCGCTGAAAGGCCGCTGGAAAATTATGACTCGGGTAAATCGCGCATTATTGTTTTCTGTTTTGCCCTTGCCGGATTCGCCTCGCTCTGCTATGAAGTCCTCTGGACCAGGGCGTTGGTATTCTTCATGGGTTTTTCGACGTATGCGTTCAGCGCGATGCTCACGACTTTTCTGCTGGGGCTTGCGCTTGGAAGTTTCTTGTTCTCCCGAATAGCCGACAAATCAAATGACCGGTATTTCCTGTTCTTCAAAATCGAAGCTGTCATTGGGTTATGGGGGATTCTCTCCATTCCGCTGTTCACCTGGGCTTTCTATAAACTGCAGGAGCGTTGGGAATATTATGTGAACATCGACCTGTCCTGGGAGTACACGTTTCACTATAAATTCTTAAAGGCATTTCTTGTAATGATTCTGCCGACTACGTTGATGGGAGCCGCTTTTCCCGTTGTTTGCCGGATTTTCACATCGGATCTGAAAAAGCTCGGCCGGGATGTCGCTGCTGTTTATTCGGCGAACACAGTGGGCGCCATAGTCGGATCGGCGGCAGCAGGGCTGGTCATTATTCCCCTGCTCGGCACGCAAAAAGGGATCGTTTTGATCGGGGCAGTGAATATTCTTATTGCGATGGTTGCATTATTCATGAGCACGATTCCGGCTCGGCGGAAAGCGCTGGCTTTGGCGGCTACGGGCGGCGCGGCGGCAATCGTCTTGATATTTTCTTCAAGAGATGTTGTTTTGCGGGCGCCCTGGGAGCAATGGGAATCTTTGCTTTTTTATGAGGAAGACAGCATGGCGCTTGTTAAGGTGTTCCGGACGGAAGACGGGCGCACGGTCTTAAGTATCGATGGGGACACCCTTGCGGGCACCGGTGAGATCATGCAGACCAACCAGAAGATGCTTGCGCATCTCCCCATGCTGCTTCACGACGATCCGCGGACGGTGCTGATAGTTGGTTTCGGTGCGGGCGGCACATCTTACAGCATGTCGCTTTATCAGCCCGATCGAATCGATTGCGTGGAATTTGTCCCCTCCGTGCTCAAGGCAGCTCCTTTTTTCGATGAAGTGAACCACGGAGTGCTTTCGTCGCCTATCTATAACGTCACTTTGGATGACGGCAGGACCTTTCTTCTGACGTCGGAAGATACATATGACGTTTTATCCGTCGATACCATCGATCCGAAACATTATGGCAGCAGCAATCTGTATTCCCGCGATTTCTATGAGCTGTGCCGGCAGCGCTTGAATCCCGACGGAATCATGGTCCAGTGGCTTCCATTCAGCTGGCTCACGTGCCGGGAACTCTCCGCTGTCTTTGCAAGTTTTGCGTCCGTCTTCGAATATCCGACCCTGTGGTTCAACCGGCACTTCACCTATTTCTTGATGGTCGGAAGCAACCATGAACTGGAGATCGATTACCAGCGCTTGAGTGAACGGATGTCGGATGCGCAGATCGCGGACGACTTGCGTGTCATCCATCTCACTGACCCGGCCCAATTTCTTTATTGTTTCGCGGCAGATACCGATGCTTTCCGGCAACTGGCGTCCGAGGCGCCAAAGTTAAACACGTACGACATGCCCGTGCTTGAATTTTTCAAATATAATGCCGGGGAGACGGTGAGATGCCAGCCTCTCATCGAGCGAAAAGGGATGCCGAAACTGACGAATCTGGGAAAAACTCCGGAGGAAGAGGCTCTCGTTCGCAAAAAGATCGAGGACCATCTCAACATAGCAAATTACATAATCCTTACACTTCATTGTGATGAGGCAAAAGAAGCAGTGCAAAGGTGGCGGTACAATCAGGCGGCGCTCAAGCTGAATCCCTCGGATGTTGTGGCTCGATGGCTGCTTCCCTATTCGGAAGTATTGCTTCGCAAACAGCAGGAGCGGATAGTCGCGTCCATCCGCGAAAAACCTTCACCTGACAGGTTCTCTCTTCTCGCCGATTTTTACTATCAGCTTGGAGAATTCGCGCCCGCTATTGCTGTAATGGAAGAGGGGCTGCAATCGTTCCCCGATTCGAGCGAGATGCGGCTGCAGCTCGCCGATTATTATGAGACAATCGGCAATTCGAAAGCAGCATCGCTTCACCGCAAGGCAGCATTAACTAATTGAATCATTCCACAGCCGTTGCGCCTTGCTCTCATTGGTGGGGATAAGGGGGGAGAAAAGAGGCAAGAAAGTGGGGTGAGTGACGGGATTTGAACCCGCGGCCCCCAGGGCCACAACCTGGTGCTCTTACCGGACTGAGCTACACCCACCATTAAAATCGACCGCCAAATATGTGAGGAGCGGCGGCCTTCAAACTTCTATCGCCGAATGTGTCGGCTTCTTCTTAGCAGACGGAAACGCAGGTGAAACGCCAGCTTTCACTTTCCGCGCGCCAGGGGGGAATCGAACCCTCAACCTACGGCTTAGAAGGCCGTTGCTCTATCCGATTGAGCTACTGGCGCTCTTCCTCCCGCGGCCACACAAAAGAAAAAGCAGCCGCTAACTGCCTTTTTAATTATATGTTCGGCTGCCTTGATTGTCAAGCCTCAAGCACTTGAAAAACTTGTTGTTAGCACTATCCTCCGGTTGAATTCGAACACAGCCGATGGTATAATCCGGTTATAGTAAGAACTGCCGCCGGCGATGGAGGATTCTCTTGCCTAGGCAATGATAAACCCCAGCAACATGAAATATAATCCTAGAATCACCAGCGAAAACATGATCCGGAAATCGAATATGTCTATTAACCGTTTCATGCCGGCGCCTCCTTCTCCATCTCTAGTGTTTGCATCCGTACACTCCACCGCAATCCACTTTTTCCTCTTTAATTTTAGCATTCGGAGCCAAGCACGTCAAGAAAAAATGGATAGAGAAATGTTTTTTAAGTCGTTGATATAGAATAACTTACATTTAAAATGGTCGCATGCTGAGGGATGCGAATAAATGTTATCGCTTCCCGGCAGGAGAAGGAAATGGCATATTTGAAAATCAAGTTCGTGATGCTTTTGTTTCCGTTCGTCTCGCTTACCTCCTGTGCAAACGGTCTTTTTGCCCAGACCGATGCTCAGATCCCCGAGGAGCAGATCGCTCTTGTGGCCGGACAAATAGAGGAAGCTGTCCTGTATATCGATTCAGCCAAACCCGCAGCCGTGACTGACTATCAGATCAACGAGGACACGGGGGAAGTTGTCGGTGAATTCAAGCCGATCGAGCTTCTAATCGGGGACGAAGAGATAAGGCAGAAAGTACCGGCGCTGGCCCAACTTCATGCGGACACAGAGGTGATGCTCTCGGCCATACGGGGTAGAATATTGCGTCGGCCGGCGGTCTATGAGTTTCAGCAAAGGGGGTGCCTCGGCGAAGGCCGCAGGGGATATCTGGAGAATATGAAGGCGAAGTCGTGTTCGGGCGGGGGACGCGAACGAGACCGCATTTCTTACATCATTCTGCTCGAGAATCGCGATCGGCGCAGCATCTATAAGGAGTTCATCGAGGCGCTCCATCTGCGCGATTCAAGTCTGGTCGGCATTGAGGAGATATTCGCGGAGCAGATTCGTCGAAAGGCATGGGCGGGAACGCCGCTCGAGGCGGCGGCCGGCGGCTGGGAGAGAAAGTGACGTGAAACAGGTAGGCGGGATAGGCGAATTCGAGCTGATCCGGCTTCTTACCAGCGACTCGGTTTACGATGAGCGAACGATTGTCGGTGTCGGCGACGATTGTTCTGTCTACGAGATTACCAAAGGCAACTATATCCTCTCGACCTGCGACATGCTGGTCGAGGACGTTCATTTCTCCCGGAAATGGGCTTCCGGCTTCTTCATTGGATGCAAGTCGATAGCCAGCAGTCTGAGCGACATCGCTGCCATGGGCGGGAAGCCGCTCTTTGCGTTGACATCGATCGCACTGCCCTCGGCCACGCCGGTTGAATTCGCACAGGATGTTTATATCGGCATCCGCTCGATTTGCCGAGACTATCATGTCGCGGTGCTTGGCGGCGATACGGTGCGGTCCCCAGACAAAGTGGTCATCGACATTGCCATGATAGGTGAGTGCCCGCACGGAAAATATATTCTTCGGTCCGGCGCAAAAGCAGGTGACGCCATCGTTGTTACCGGCGCCTTGGGCGATTCGGCGGCCGGGCTCGAGCTGCTGAACGGCAACATTTCCGAGTGCGACACCGAGCGGCGCAGCCACCTGGTGGAGGCGCATCTGGCGCCGGAGCCGCGTTCGCGTGAAGGATTGTTTCTCGCGCAGCATTTCGAGTTGCATTCCATGATTGATGTCAGTGACGGGCTGGCCGGCGACCTCCGGCACATCTGCGAGATGAGCGGAGTCGGCGCCCGAATCTGGAGTGATAAAATCCCGCTGTCTCAGTCCCTCGAGCAGATGTGCCGCGCCGCCGCATTCGACCCGCTCCAGTTCGCTCTGTCCGGCGGAGAAGATTACGAGCTGCTGTTCACGCTCGATCCCAATGAGCTCGACCGGCTTCGCAAGCAGTGGTATGATGAATTTGATGTCCCCCTTTCTCATATCGGTGAAATAGACGGTGCTGCCGGGGTCATTCGTCTTGTCTCTGCTGACAATCAGGAGCGTCCATTGACGGCGCTCTCGTTCGATCATTTTGGCCCGCGGCACAGCAAGCCGGGCCTGTGAGCCGGATACGATTTTGAAGGGCCCGAAATCGCATGAAAAAATTACTCTTTCAATTGTCGGAGTCCATTCGGGAGTCGGTCCGTCCCTGGGTGCTCGAGGCGCGGGGAGGCGAGGTAGTCGGTCGAGCGCACAGCGGCGACGCGACGTTCAGGGTCGATGAGGTCGCTGAGGATCGCCTGCTGGAGTTTCTGCAAGAGTCCCATTTGCGGATCGCGTGCTTCTCAGAAGACAAGGGACTGGTTTTGCCGCGCTCGGCCAAGCCGGAGTGGCTCTTGATCGTTGATCCCATCGACGGCAGCCGCAACGCCAAAAGCGGCTTCGAAGGCTGCATGGTTTCGCTGGCAATTGCTCCGTACCGGGACGACGTGACGCTTGCCGATGTCTCCTGCGGGCTGTTGCGGGAGATTGTCGGCGAAAATATCTTTTATGCGGAGAAAGGGCAGTCAGCAGAGATTCTGGCTGATGGAAATCCGAAAAAGCCTGTGCTTTCGAGCATAACCAGCTTCGATCTGCTCAGGTGGAGCTTGACCGTTCCCGGCCGGCCCGCCTCGCTTATTTTCGGATTGACGGCCGACCTGATCGACTCCTGTTCGGTCAAAGGCGGGTTTTTTTCATGCAACAGCACGTGCTACTCGATCAGCAGGATTTTGACCGGTCAGCTTGACGCGTATCTGGACATCGCGAATCGAATCGCTCGTGATTTCCCGCAGACAGAATTCCTGTTTCGCAGAATCGCCGGCGGCAGACTCACGGGATTCAGTTCGTACGATATCGCCGCCGCCCATCTCATTGCAAAGCAGGCGGGAATCATCATCAGTGACGCGTACGGCCGGCCTCTCGACGACATGAAGATATTCGATGCGTCGCCGGAAAATTTGCGCTCATGCGTTGCCGCCGCCAATATGGAGCTGTACGAAAAGCTGTTGGACTATATAGAGGAGCGCATGGCGTCATTTCGACCCGATGTGGACTCCTTTCGGTAATTCCGCAACTCCACAAAAAGATGGAACCGCGATCAGTCGTAGCAAAATCCCTGATGATCTTCGGCCTGATCATCTTTGTTATAGGTGTGCTTATCTTTATTGCGCCGAAGATACCATGGCTCGGCAAGCTGCCCGGCGACATCCAAATCAGGGGTAAAAACTACCGGATCGATTTCCCCATCGCCACTTCCATCCTCATCAGCATTATCCTGAGCATCCTGCTCACAGTGATCCTGAACCTGGTTGCTTTCTTCAAGAAGTAAGCGAGTCCTTGCGCCGGTAGCATTTTTTCAGTTCCTTTTCCACCGTATTCGCGCTCAGCGTTTCGAAGCAAATCCTTCGGCTGCATCGGTTCATGCTCGCACGCGTGCACGGGCCGCATTGGGGGACAGCTTGAATGATCCGGACGTTCGGCCCCACCGGCCCCCACACCGCCGGATCGGTCGGCCCGAAGACTGCGACTGTTGGAACGCCGGACAGCGCCGCCAAATGAGTCACCCCGGAATCATTGCCCACATATGCGCCGCATCTGGAAAGCAAAGCCGCTACCTGCCTGATCGGGAGCGAATCGGCAATCGGCGAATTCGTCTCTTTCGCCAGAGCCGTCGCGGTTAGCTTCAGCCGCTGGTCGGCCGGCCCAAGGATCCAAACCATGTTTCGGCCGTTCCTGGCCAGGCGTCGCGCACACGCGCCAAATTGCTGTATGGACCAGCATTTTTGATTACTGCCGCTGCCGGGATGAAGCGCAACCGGCGGTGACCCAAGTCGTCCAAGTCTTGAATCCGCTTCTTGAAGCTCGGGCTCGGTAATTGCAAAAATGTCTTCGGACACGTGCGGAATATTGCCGGAACTTTCGCCCAATGTTTGTTGTCCGAGAAAAGATGAGACCTCATTGAGCAAATAGAGAGCGACATGCATGCGCTCGTTCTCCGGCGGGAAAGGCGGGCGGACGAGCACATGCCTGACGCATATTCGCCGCAGATTTCGCTCAAGATTCCCGGCAGGGTCGCTGACGAAAGCAAGTACTGCTTCAAACTGCTGGAAAAAAGCTGCAGCTTCCGGAGGGATGCCCTCAAGATTTTCAAGAACGGGAAGAAAAAGCGCGCGCTCTGCGGAATAAGTAGCCTTTATGAGCTTTGGAACCACCAGAGTGTGAATCTCGGGGCGGCCGAGCGCCTCGATCTTGCAGCCGCGAGCTCTGTTTTTCATCAGCGCGAGCGCCGGCGTCAGCAGGAGAAAATCGCCCAGCGATCCTCTATGTATGACAAGGATGCGGTCCATTTCCGAAGAGACGTGCGGGGTTCAATAAGCCTGAATGATTCGGCCGACGTCCTCCTTGGTGAAGAGGGCGGTGCTGAGGTATTTATCGCCTCGATCGGGAATAATGCAGACAACATTTCCGCTTTCCCGTTGTTCTGTTATCTGAACCGCGGCATAAAACGCGGCTCCGGCGCTCATTCCCGCAAAAATGCCTTCTTCGCGCGATAATCTCCGGGTATAGATGTGGCAGGTAACATCGTCCACCGTTACCTTCTCGTCCCATCCGTCCTCTGAATAGATGCCGGGGACGATAGCTTCCTTCATGTTTTTTAAACCCTGAATTTTGTGGCCCAATACCGGTTCAACTGCCACGATCCTTATCTTTGGGTTCAACTCGCGCAGGCGCTTGCCCGTACCCATGAGAGTACCCGATGTGCCCAGCCCGGCAACGAAGACATCGACGTTACCGCTCAGGTCGCGCCAGATTTCTTCGGCTGTGGTCCGATAATGAATCTCAGGGTTGGCGGGATTATTGAATTGATTTGGCTGCCAGTATTTATCCGGATTCTCTTTCAGGAGTTCTTGCGCTTTCAGAATCGCGCCGTCGGTGCCCTTGCCCGGATCTGTCAAAATCAGCGTGGCTCCAAGCGCAAGAAGCGTTTTCTTGCGTTCTTCGCTCATGGCGGCAGACATGGTGACATGAAGCCGATAACCTTTCACCAGAGCGACCATTGCCAGTCCGATGCCTGTGTTGCCGCTGGTCGGTTCGAGGATGATCTTTTCCTTTGTCAAAGATCCATCCTTCTCTGCCGCCTCGACCATGCTGAGCGCTATACGATCTTTGACCGACCCGCCCGGATTCTGTCCTTCCAATTTGACGTAAAGGATCGCTTTAGTGTTTTTTACTACCTTTCGGATCTTTACAAGCGGCGTTGCTCCGATTGTTTCCAAGATGTTTTCATAGACTCCCATACTTCAAGATTGCCCCCCTCGTCCAGCTAAATCTTCCGGAAAATTTTGAAACAAGAATCTATTATAGCACGAGGTGCGAAAATAGACAAAAAAGGATTTCCGGCGCAATTTTTTTGCTTTTTCGCGGATTCTGGCGGGATTTGCATTTTGTCGAAGAACTGTAGTATACTGAATAAGAGCCGCGGTACGTGAGAGTGGGTTCGTCCCACTCTTTTGCATTGATGGGGACGGCTCGTTCAAACAAGTTTAGCGGACAAGTATTCGGAGGCGGCGGGTGCCGCCTTTGTTATAGAGACTCCGGGGTTGGATGTTTTGGCAATGGAATCGACCGTTGAAAGGGTTGCCGAAGTGGTTGAACCGGCACTTGAGGCGGAGGGGTATCTCCTTGTGGATCTTGAGTTTATCAGCAGCGCGGGCGGCGGGACGCTCCGGCTGTTTATTGACAGGCCCGAAGGAGGGATCACCCTCAATGACTGCGAACAAGCCAGCCGGTTGATCAGTTCCCTGCTCGACGTAGAGGATATTATTCAGGGGCGCTATTTTCTCGAAGTTTCCTCGCCCGGAATCAATCGGCGCATCAGGAAGAAGAGCGATTTCGAGAAATTCGCCGGCGCCAAAGTCAAAATCCACCTGCGTACTCCTCAGAACGGGCGCAGGAAAATCACCGGCATCATAGAGGGCGTTGAAGGCGAGAACGTCGTCGTGAGTGAGGATGCGGGCAAACCGGCTCAACGGGTGGCGTTCGGCAATATACTGCGCGCCAATCTCCAGATTCTGTGAAAGACCCGGGGAAGTACGTCCTGCTGAAAAGCTCTGAATAAAGGGAGGGGCTTTAATGAAGGTAGACTTATTGCCGATTTTCGAGCAATTGCAGAGTGAGCGCAACATAGACCGAAAAGTGCTGATAGAAGCGATTCGCTCGGCTATAGAGACGGCAAGCAAAAAAAGTTTTGAGAACTACGGTCTCATTGAAATTGATTTTGATGAGAACAAGTGGGATTTTCGTGTCTATCAGAAGAAGCAGGTCGTAGAAAGGGTGGAAAACCCCAAAACCGAGGTTACTCTTGATGCCGCCCGCGCGCTCGATCCGAAGGCGGGTGTAGGCGACTTTGTGCGGATCGAAATCGCCCCCGGCAATTTCGGCAGGATAGCCGCCCAGACGGCCAAGCAGGTGATTATCCAGAAGCTCAAAGAGGCGGAGCGAAAAAATATCTTTGCCGAATTCAAAAAGCGCGAGGGCGACATCATAGCGGGGGTAGTAAAGAAGCAGGCTCACGGAAGCGTGATCGTTGATCTTGGAAAAGCCGAGGGGGTATTGCCTGCGAAAGAGCAGTCACCACGCGATATTTACCGGTTCGGCCAGCGCATGAAGTTTCACGTTCAGGAAGTCTCCGAGAGCGAGCGCGGCTCCCAGATCATCCTTTCGCGCGCCGCGCCGGAACTGGTGCGTCATCTCTTCGAGATGGAAGTGCCGGAGGTGTATGACGGCATTGTAGAAATCCGTTCGCTCGCTCGAGAACCCGGATACCGGAGCAAGATAGCGGTCGTCTCTCATGATACAAACGTGGACGCCGTCGGCGCGTGCGTCGGCATGAAAGGCATGCGTGTCCGGACAATCGTGGATGAATTGCGCGGCGAGAAGATCGACGTCATCAAATGGAGCGAGGATATCAAGACTTTTGTCGCCAATGCATTGAGTCCGGCGACCATATCCAATATAATCATAGACGAGAAAACCAAGAGCATTCTGGTGACCGTTCCGACGGATCAATTATCCATTGCGATCGGGAAGCGGGGCCAGAATGCCCGTCTGGCTTCGAAACTGACTGCCTGGAAGGTTGATGTTATCGACGAGAAGCGGTTGAAGGAAGAGACCGCACTCTTCGAGAGCGATATTATCGACGAACTGATGGAGTTGCCCGGTGTTGGCGAGAAAACCGCCCAAATTCTCCGGGAAGCCGGCTACCTTAATTGCCGCAAAATCGCCAATGCGTCCATTGAGGATATTGCAGCACTGCCCGGCATCGGCAGGAAAACGGCGGAACGCCTGATCGAGTCCGCTGCGGCACGCCTGGCGTCGCCGAATCAAGATGATGGGGAGGAGATATTGAATGAGTAAAGTGCGGGTTTTCGAACTTGCCAAAGAGCTGGGGCTCTCGAGTAAAGAGTTGATGGCAAAGCTTCAGGAACTCGGCTTTGCCATCACTTCCCATATGTCTACTTTGGAAGAAAAAGAAGTAAAGCTCCTCGAAAAGAAGCTTGGACACCTGAGAACGGCGAAAAAGGTCGAAGCGAAGAAAGCGAAACCGAAAAAAAAGAAAGAGCAGGAGAGGCCGCTTGTCTCCCCGGAAAAGGAGCAGGTGAAGGTCCCGCCGCAGGAAAAGCCTGAGGAAGCGCCTGTCCGGGTGGCGGCCGCCGTTGCCGACGCACCGGTCAAAACGCCGCTTGCCGAGCCTCCCCCTGAGATTGTTGAAGAGAAGGGGCCTCTTGTCGAAGATACAGCGGCTGGCGGAACGGCTATCGAGGATGAAACCGATCTCCTTCAGGAAGAGAAAAGACGCATCGAATGGAGGACGAAACGGCGCGACCGCCGCAAGCGCAGGCGGGAACGCGAAAAGGAACGGCTCAAGAAGCTCGAAGAGAAGAAGGCGCCCGAGCCGCCGCCGCCTTCTGAGCGACTCCTGCGAAGAAAAGCGCGCGGACCGCGCGTGCCGGTTATTACCGTCGATGAGGTCATCACCGTTGATGAATTGGCCAGGATCTTCAAGGTCAAGGCGTCGGCGCTCATCCTTGAACTGATGCAGATGAATATCATGGCGACAAAGAACCAGCCGCTCGAATTGGATATCGTGCGGCAACTGGCCGAGAAACATGGATATGAGGTGCAGGTCGCCACGTCGCCGGAAGACCTGCTGGAGGAAGCCGAAGAGGAAGAGGCCCCGGAAAAATTGAAACCGCGCGCGCCTGTGGTCACGGTTATGGGGCACGTCGATCATGGAAAGACCGCACTGCTCGATGCGATCCGCAGAACAAACGTCATTGAAGAGGAAGCGGGCGGGATCACCCAGCACATCGGCGCTTATGATGTTAAGCTCGATAAGGGGCACGTGGTTTTTCTGGATACTCCCGGCCATGAGGCTTTTACTGCGATGCGGGCGCAGGGTGCCCAGGTGACCGATGTTGTTGTGCTGGTAATTGCCGCCGATGACGGAATCATGCCGCAGACTCTTGAAGCGATCAATCATGCGCGTGCGGCCGGCGTCACGATAGTGGCCGCCATCAATAAGATTGACAAGCCGACGGCAAACGTCGATCGGGTGAAACAGCAACTGGCAAAGATCGATCTGCTTCCCGAAGATTGGGGAGGGAAAACGATTACCGTGCCCGTATCCGCAAAGTCAAGAGAAGGCTTGAATGACCTTCTCGAGATGCTCTTGCTTGAAGCCGAGCTTCTGGAACTGAAAGCGAATCCGGATAAGCCTGCTCGGGGTATCGTTCTTGAGGCCAAGCTCGACCGCGGGCGCGGCGCGGTTGCAACCCTGCTGGTTCAGGAGGGTACATTACGCGTGGGCGATGCGTTCGTCGCCGGCTCGCAATACGGCAAGGTTCGCGCACTCATCGATGACAAGGGAAAGCCTCTTCCCGAAGCCGGACCGTCCGTGCCGGTGGAAGTGCTTGGATTCGCGGGCGTCCCGCAGGCAGGCGACGCATTTATTGCCCTTGAAGACGAGAAAAAAGCGCGCCAAATAGCCGATGCCCGCGCCTTGAAGCAGCGGCAGAAGGAAATGATTCGGCAAAAGCGTGTGACTCTCGAGGACCTGTACCAGCAAATTCAGGCCGGCGAGATCAAGGAATTGAACATCGTTCTCAAGGGCGACGTGCAGGGATCGGTTACCGCATTGCAGGATTCGCTGCAGAAACTGCCCACGGAGAACGTGAAGCTGAACGTCATTCACGCAGGTGTCGGTGGAATCAATGAATCCGACGTTATTTTGGCCTCGGCTTCGAACGCGCTTCTGATCGGTTTTAACGTGAGACCGGACGCGAAGGCACGCGATTTGGCCGAGAAAGAAGGCGTGGATTACCGCCTCTACCGGGTCATTTATGATGTGATCGATGATGTGCGCGCCGCCATGGAAGGCCTTCTGGAGCCGGAGCGCAAGGAGATCTTCGTGGGCCGCGCGGAAGTGATACAGACCTTCAAGATCAGCACGGTCGGAATGGTCGCCGGCTGCAGGGTGAGCGATGGAGAGCTTGTGAACAACCAGAGGGCGCGGCTGATCCGGGACGGCGTTGTAGTCTGGGACGGCAGGATCATCTCCATCAAGCGGTACAAGGATTCGGTCCAGAAGTGTGCGGCAGGCACGGAATGCGGGCTCAGTCTAGAGAACTTTAACGATATCAAGATCGGGGACGCGATCGAGAGCTATCGGATCGAGGAGATAGCTCGAAAGCTGTAAATAATGTTTGTGGGCGTCCTTCAAATAGATCTTTTGTTGCGCGGCAACACATCGCTGAAGCAAAAGCGCCAGACCCTGAAGAGCATCAAAGATCGAACCCGGCGGAAATTCAACATCTCGGTCGCGGAAGTGGATCACCACGACCTGTGGCAGCGCGCGGTCCTTGCAGTCTGCTGTGTCTCGAATGACAAAATCCACGTCAACCAGATGCTCTCGGAGGTCGTGAAGTTCATCGAGAGCAATTTTCCGATCGAACTCCTCGATTACCAAATTGAAATCCTGTAGTCGGAAGCGAAGCCTCCGGACAGGCTGCGTTCTCTCTTTGGAGTTGATATTGATGGAAAACAGACAGAAGCGCCTCAGCGAATTGCTGAAGCATGAAATCAGCGACCTGATCCTGCGGGAAATCAAGGACCCGCGCATTGGATTTGTGTCTATCACGGACGTCGAAGTAAGCTCCGACCTTCGGCACGCCAAAGTCTTCATCAGTGTCCTGGGAACTGAGAGCGAGCGCAAGTCCACGATAGCCGGCCTGCGAAGCGCGCTCGGCTTCATGCGCCGCGAAATCGGAAGCCGGCTTCGGTTGAAGTACGTGCCGGAACTGAGCGTGCTGTATGATAATTCGATCGAGCACGGCTCTCATATTCTCGAGTTGATCGATTCGGTGGTGGAGAAGAAAACCGAGCCCGCCGATGAGGAATAAACTGAAGCAACTAACTGAAGCACTGCTTTCGAACGACCGTTTCCTCCTGTTGTCCCACGTTGATCCTGATGGTGACGCCGTCGGGTCTCTGATAGCTCTTCACGCGCTGCTCGAGCGCAGGGGGAAAAGGGCCGTTGCGTATGACCGTGACGGGGTCCCGGAGATCTACCGCTTCCTCAGAGGCTCCGAAAACATTCACTCGTCGCTGGAAACGCCTGACGGATTTGACGCCGCCATTTTTGTCGAGTGTCCCAATGTGGGGCGGGCGGGCGAAAATGCCGCGGCTCTGGTCGAGAAGATTCCCCTGTGGATCAATATCGATCATCACAGGGACAACGGCAATTTTGGACACTTGAACATTGTTGATCCCCAGCTGTCGGCGACAGGCGAACTGGTGTACGAGGTCTTCCAACTTCTGCAGGAACCGCTTGACCGCATGACCGCGGAGGCCCTGTATGCAGCCATCATGACTGATACGGGCTCTTTCAGGTTCCCCAATACGACGCCGCGGGCGCACGTGATCTCGGCCGAACTCATCGGGCTGGGAATCGAACCGCACGAAATTTACCAGCGGATATATGAAAATCTGAGCAAGCCTGCGGCTCTCATAAACGCCAGGGCGCACGCCACGCTCGAGATACTCGACGGCTATTCGTGCGTTACCGTAACGCGCGCAATGCTGAAGGAGACGGGCGCCACCGCCGAGGATACACACGAGATTGTGAATTATGGCAGGAATATAGAAAGTATCGAGGTGGCCGTCCTTTTGCGCGAAATGGAGCAAGGAATCAAGGTGAGCCTCAGATCGAAATCGCGAGTCAATGTGAGCGAGATCGCAGCCCGATTTGGCGGGGGCGGTCATATTCGCGCCGCCGGTTGCACGATTCAGGCGGATATGGAGCAGGCCAGGCGGCTGATCTTTGCCGAGGTCGAGCGCGCACTGGAAAAATCACATTCCGCTTCGCGATCATGAGGGAAAGCGGCGGCCTGGACATCAGCGGGATCCTGCTTGTTGATAAGCCCCCTGGAATGACCTCCCACGACGTGGTAGCCGGCGTGAGGAAGCTGATTCGGCCGGTTCGCGTTGGGCACACAGGCACGCTCGATCCGCTGGCGACCGGCTTGCTGATTCTGTGCATCGGGAAAGCCACCCGAATAGCGGACCTGCTTCAATCGGAGCACAAAGTTTATCGAGCTTCGGTCCTGCTGGGGGTTCGGACCGAAACGCAGGACATCGAGGGCGCGGTTTTGGAGCAGCGGCCGGCAGGCCAGATTCCGATCGAGCGGATCGAGGAAGCCGCCCGCTTCTTCACCGGGTCGATTGCGCAGAAGCCTCCGCAGTTCTCCGCGGTAAAAATCGGCGGCATTCGGGCTTACCGCCTCGCCAGGCGGCATGAAAAAGTATCGCTGGAGCCGAGAAGGATCGAGATCAGAAGATTCCAGATCGAGGAGGTTCGCCTTCCATCGATCGAATTTGTCGTCGAATGCTCAAAGGGGACATATGTGCGCACCTTGTGCAGCGATTTCGGCGACCGGCTTGGCGCAGGCGGATGCATGCAATCTCTTCGACGACTCTCGATTGGCCGCTTCTCTGTTGCCGATGCGGTTCCCTTTGCTCAACTTGCCGAAGCCGGCGACGTGGTGAAGAATGTGCTGCCGCTTCCGCAGGCACTTGCGCATCTGCCGAACGTCGTATGCACGGATGAGCAATCCGAGCGGATCCTGCATGGCATGCGGATCCCGGCGGGCGGGCGGTTTGAGGCTCATGAAGGCTGGGTCAGCGCCTCCGCACCCGACGGCAGAGTCCTCGCTGTTGGAAAATTGACACGAGAAGGCGAAGAAATATTCTTCCAGCCGAGGAAGGTATTGAGCTCCTGAGCAATTTAGGTCGCAGAATCGAATGGAACGATGTTGATATTCTCTAATCTTGACAATCCGCTTCCGCAATTGAAGAACGCGTGCGTGACGCTGGGGGTTTTCGACGGCGTCCACCTGGGGCATCAGAAAATCATTCGACGGGTACTAGAGAAGGCTCGCAAGTATGGCGGCGAGAGCTGTGTTGTGACATTCGACCCTCATCCGCGCGAAGTGCTCAGCCCGCATGACGCTCCCAATTTGCTTACGACCACCGATAAGAAGGCGCAACTGATCGAGCAACTCGGGATTGACGCGCTGTGTCTGGTCAGGTTCACGCCCGAATTCGCGAATACCGAGGCGCGCGCTTTTGTCGAGGATTTTCTTGTTGGGTCGCTCCGCATGAGGGCTATCATCGAAGGCTATAACTGGGTATTCGGCAAGGGCCGAAAAGGGAATATCGCATTGCTCGACGAATTGAGCCGGAAATATCAGTATGAAGTCGAGCAAGTCGAACCGGTGGAGATCGAAGGCCAGCCGATAAGCAGCACGCTCATTCGAGAACTCGTGCTTTGTGGCGATCTGCAAGCGAGCGAGAAGTACTTGGGGCGAAAGTACTCGATCACCGGAGATATTGTCGGAGGCGCACGTCTCGGAAGAGAGATGGGATTCCCGACAGCCAATATCGAGCCGCGCCACGAGGCTATTCCGCCCGATGGTATCTATGCAGTATGGGTGAATGTGCTGGATGTCTGCAAGCCGGGCACCCTGAACATAGGCTTCCGCCCGACCGTCTCGAATGAGCGCAAGCGGACGATTGAAGTCCATATCATGGATTTCTATCACGACATCTATAATGAGAAGGTCGAGGTGACTTTTGTCGCGAAACTGCGCGACGAAAGGAAATTTCCTTCCGTCGATGCCCTCGTGGAACAGATCAAAAAGGATGTTGAGAAGGCCCGGAACATCCTTGTTGAACAAAGCAAAAGCGTGTGATATAATTTTATGATTGTGAACCCGGAACGGATGGCGCAGAGGAGAAGCGCGACGTGAAACCGATGATAGTGGCCGGCAATTGGAAAATGTACAAGCTCATTGACGAAGCCGGCAAGCTGGCAACGCAGTTAAAAAAGCAACTTTCCAAGATCAAACCGGCTGTTACTCCTGTCGTGTGTCCGCCTTTTACGGCCCTGGCCGAGGTCGCTTCCATTATTAAAGGCTCGCGGCTCCTGCTGGGCGGTCAGGACATGCATTGGGAGACACAGGGAGCTTATACCGGCGAAGTCTCCGCCGCCATGCTGAAGGATGCCGGCTGCGCCTGCGTGATCATTGGCCATTCGGAGCGGCGGCAGTATTTCGGGGAAACGGATGCGACCGTGAACAAGAAGGTTCATGCCGCCCTCAAAGTTGGATTGAAGCCGATCATGTGCGTTGGTGAGACGGAAGCGCAACGCGAACAAGGTCAGACAGAAGCCGTAATCGTCAGACAGGTGGAAGGCGGGTTGAATGACGTGGCGGTGGACCAATTTGCACAGGTGATTGTTGCGTACGAACCCGTGTGGGCCATCGGCACTGGCAAGAACGCAACGCCCGGGCAGGCCCAAGAAGTGCACGCGCTAATCCGGCGGCTGGTCCGGGATAGATTCAAGGCAGCCACAGCGTCCGACCTTCCCATTCTGTACGGAGGGAGCGTGAAACCCGAAAACGCATTGGAATTGTTTCTGCAGCCGGATATCAATGGGGGCCTTATTGGCGGAGCGAGTTTAACTGCGGACTCATTTGTACAAATAGTACGCGCGGGCGAAGCCGCCGTATCATGAATCATATGGAGAGCGTATAGGATGACCTGGATTGGAATTCTTCTCTTGATCATACACGTATTGGCCTGCACCGGTTTGATTCTCATCGTCCTGTTGCAGGCAGGCAAGGGTGCGTCGCTGGGAGCCGCCTTCGGGGGCGGCGCCAGCCAAACTGTCTTCGGCGCAAGGAGTGCTACCTTTATTGGCAGACTCACATGGGTTCTTGCCGCTGTTTTCATGACGACCTCGCTGCTGTTGGCGATTATTTCGCCGTGGGGCGATCAAACTGCTGTCCCGCAGAGCGATATTCTGCAGGAAGAGGCGGTGCCCCCGTCTCCTTTGCAGGGTGTGCCAATCGAAACCTTCTCCGGTGACGTGACGCCGCCGGCGGAACCCGGAGCAGAAAGCGTTCCCCAGCCGCCGGAGCAGCCCGCCGCCGGAACTCAGCCGGCACCCGCGCAAGCCGAAGAATAACCGAAGAACTCGAATGCGGGATGGGAAGTCACCTTTCTTTCCCGCAGTTTTTGTACCTGTCCAATTCGTGCCGGGCGATCTCTATGGATGCTTTTCTCATTCGCGGTGGACGGCCCCTCAAGGGGCGGGTCAAAATCAGGGGGGCGAAGAATGCGGTTCTCCCGATTATGACCGCCTCGATTCTTGCCGATCAGCCATGTGTCATTGAAAATGTACCGGTCCTGCGTGACATTGTGACCATGAGCAAAGTGCTCGAGCATATGGGAGCAACGGTCCATGATGTCGGCACCGGAACCCTCACTGTCGATTGCAAACTCCTGAAGGACCACATCGCGCCGTATGAACTCGTGCGGACGATGCGCGCTTCCGTGCTCGTAATGGGCCCGCTCCTTGCCAAGCTGGGAAAAGCCAAAGTCGCCCTTCCCGGCGGATGCGCCATCGGGTTGCGCCCGATCGACCTGCACTTGAAAGGGATTGAGGCGCTCGGGGCATCGGTGAAATCGGGCCGCGGTTATGTTCAGGTTTCCGCCCGCAAGCTGCACGGGGCGGAAATCTGCCTGGACTACGCGAGTGTCGGCGCGACGGAGAATCTGTTGATGGCATGCGTTCTCGCCAAAGGCACCAGTGTGATCGAAAATGCCGCCCGCGAGCCCGAGGTGCAGGATCTGGCGAAATTTCTGAAGGCGCTCGGCGCGAAAATCACGGGCGAGGGAACTTCACGAATAGTGATAGAAGGCGTCAGCGGCCTTGGTTCTGCCACGCACTGTATTATCCCCGACCGCATCGAAGCCGGGACTTATCTTACGGCGGGCGCCATCACCAATGGGCGCGTCACCGTTGATGGAGTGATCGAGGAACACCTGGGCGAATTTCTGAAGATGCTGGGCGACGCCGGCGCGAATATCGAAGCCAACGGGCCTTCGATCACGGTCTCCGTGCCTGACGGGCTGAAGCCGGTGAAGATTCGAACTATGCCGTATCCCGGATTCCCCACCGATATGCAGGCTCAGTTTATGGCGCTGATGTCGGTAACACCGGGAATCAGCTCGATAACCGAGACGGTTTTCGAGAACCGCTTCATGCAGGTTGCCGAATTAAACCGGATGGGCGCGAACATCCGTATCGAGCGCAATACCGCTATTATCAATGGAGTCAGTCATCTTTCCGGCGCGGAAGTGATGGCCTCGGATCTGCGGGCAAGCGCGGCGCTCGTGCTGGCGGGCCTGGTCTCGCGCGGCGAGACCAAGATCTCCCGTATTTATCACATCGATAGAGGATACGATCAGATCGAGCGCCGACTGAAATCGCTGGGGGCCGACATAAGACGGGTGGCCGACTGAATCGCATGCTGACAAAACTGGATACGTCAAACCTGTCGCGCTCGCATCTCGAAAAAGCACTCTTCTCGAGACTTGCCGAAGAGGAATCTGCCAGGATTGAAGTGGTCGTAAAATCCGTTGTCCGCTCGGTCCGGCGCGATGGCGACAAGGCGCTCGTTCGGCTGACGAAAAAATTCGACGGAATCACGCTAAGGCCCGATCAATTTCGAATAGAGCACCGTGAGATTGAGGCGGCCTATGGGAAAATTCCGCCGGATACCCGTCGCGCGCTGAAGAGAGCGCACGCCAATATAACCGCGTTTCATAAGAAATCGCTTCGCGCGAGCTGGGGCTCTCGTGCACGAGACAACTCATTTCTCGGACAAAAGATAACCGCGATCGCGAATGTTGGCGTCTACTGTCCCGGCGGGAAAGCGTATTATCCGTCTTCCGTATTGATGAATGTCGTGCCGGCAAAGGTGGCCGGCTGCAGCCGCATTGTGATGGTTTCCCCGCCATCGAGCGGAGGGTCAATTCATCCGGCACTCCTGGTCGCAGCCGATATCGCGGGCGCAACTGATATCTACCGCGTCGGCGGGGCGCAGGCTGTCGCGGCTCTGGCATTCGGCACCGAAACAATTCCGAAAGTAGATAAGATCGTCGGGCCCGGAAACATCTTCGTAACATATGCCAAGCGGCTTGTGACGGGAGAGGTGGCCATTGACATGGAGGCCGGCCCGAGCGAGATAGTAATCATCGCCGATTCTTCGGCCTCGGCACGCTTTGTCGCCGCCGACATGCTCTCACAGGCCGAACACGATGAACTGGCGTCTGCCATCCTTCTTACTACCTCTGATGCGCTCGCTCAAAACGTGCTGCGCCAGCTCCGAATGCAAATGAAGGCGATGGAGCGGCGACACATCATCAGCGAGTCGCTCCGCAGAAACGGATTGGTTCTCGTTTGCCGAACGATTGATGAGGCCGTCGAGCTCGCAAATCGACGAGCGCCGGAACACCTGGAGCTGCTCGTCAGAAACCCGCAGCGCCTGCTGGAAAAGATAGAGCACGCCGGAGTCGTTTTCCTCGGAGAACACACTCCGAATGCTGTCGGCGATTATTTCGCCGGACCAAACCACGTGCTTCCCACCGGCGGCCGCGCAAGATTCTCATCGCCGCTGTCCGCTGAGGATTTTCTCAAGGTCACCAATGTCGTCAGCTATACTTCCGAAAAATTGAGAGCCGACGCTCGCGACATCGTCCTCATTGCCGAGCTTGAAGGACTGACCGCGCACGCCAACGCGATCAGGGTAAGAACCGAAAAATGAAATTTGGACGAAGACATCTCGACCTCGTGCAAGGTTATGTGCCGGGCGAGCAGCCGCAGGAAGAGGGTTTCATTAAGTTGAACACCAATGAAAACCCGTACCCACCATCTCCCCGCGTCGTCAAGGTCTTGACGCGGATAAGCCCCGATCGCATGCGCAAATATCCCGACCCGGTTTTCCGCCGGTTGCGGCAGAAGATCGCCCTTGCGTACGGTGTCCGGCCGGCCCAGGTCTTCGTGGGCAACGGTTCTGATGAAGTGCTGAGCCTGCTGGTGCGAACTTTTGTGGACCCGGATGAGAAGGTTCTGTTCACGTACCCGACATACGTGCTTTACGAAACGCTCGCGCGACTGAACGCGGTCGAGCACGAAGCGATCGAACTCGACGCACAGTTCGATCTGTCGGAAGAGGTTTTCCGCAGCAGCGGAAAGCTCTTCTTCATCGCCAATCCGAATTCGCCGACGGGAAAGCCGGTAAAATCCGACGTGATCAGGCGGCTGTGCGATTCGTTTGCCGGTTTGGTGGTCGCGGATGAGGCATATGCCGACTTCAGCGATACCTCAAGTATTCCAATCCTGTCCGAGTGCCCGAACCTGGTTATTCTGCGAACGTTTTCAAAGGCATTCTCGCTTGCGTCAATTCGAGTTGGCTTTGCGCTTGCGGCTGAGGACGTCATTGCCGACCTCATGAAAACGAAGGATTCCTACAATGTGAATCTCCTGAGCCAGTTGGCGGCCGAGGCCGCCATCGAGGACATTGAGTATATGCGCGAGAACGCGCGCAAGATTGTTCAGACTCGCGAGCGAATGTCGGCAAGCCTCAGGGGATTAGGATTTACCGTCTATCCTTCCGGCGCCAATTTCGTTCTGACAAAATACAACGATAATGCATCCCCTTTATATGAAGAGTTGAAGAGAAGAAAGATTCTGGTGCGATATTTCCCGATCCGACGGCTCGAGAATTGCCTGCGCATTTCTGTCGGCACTGACGCCGAAGTGGATGCGCTTCTGACGGAATTAGGCGACATTGTGAGGAGCGGACAGTGAAAGTCTTTATTGTTTCCAATCTTATCCGCTCTGCCTGCATGTAAAGCAATCGTAGCGCGACCCTGTCTCGATTGCTCCTCTTTACTAACCTTCTTGCTCAGCGCCTCCATTTGCAGACATCTTACGGCGTCTAAAATTTCGGCGCCTGGTACGCGAGGGCTCTTGCTGTGGGAAGTACGATTTCGGGTGATGAGATGCCGGAAATGAGGAAATTTGCGGCTTGTTGAGTGAGATAAGAAACACTTTGAAAAAAATTTTTGGACGCAATCACCGGCCGGTGGACACTATGGCGTCTGGAAGAACTTGGAGATGAAACCAATCTAGGCCAAAAGGATGAGAGCGAGAAACGCGATGATCGTTACGAAGACTATCAGTGCCGCCAGACATCCCTTGTGGGTAGTGTAGGCTAATTTCTGTAAAAGTAGACAAAGCGGCCAGCTTTGTGCTCCAATCTTTGGTTGTAGTTGTAGGGAAATCAAAGAGAGGAGGACA
>QZKU01000052.1 GCA_003598085.1 Candidatus Abyssobacteria bacterium SURF_5 | reverse complement strand
GCGCTTGCGTTATGGATGCCCTCCAAAATCAAAAGATGGTAATTAAGGAGGGAAAAGGAGATTTTTTTCTTGACTTTGGTTTTTAGAGATGACCCCTCCTTCGGACCCTCGCAAATTTCCAGACGAGAGGGAAAAAAAGAACATGCTCATGATATGATGGGATAAGTGTGTGAATTTAGGAAGAATGGACCTTCGATGGAGCATTTGTCTGCCTAACATATTGAACAAGACACTGGATCTCTTGCAAGCGGAAGGGATGGAGGCCACCCTCCGCTACTGCGCCGCCTATCTTCAATACCGCCTCCTCGGCAGGCGCATGCTTTCCGTCGAGGATATCCTGTATCAGCGCTGGCGGAAGGAGCATGCTGCATCTCCCGAGCAAATGCAAGCCATGCGGGCAAGCGTTTCCCGCCTCTCGTTCAAGCCTCTCATCAGCGTTGTGATGCCGGTTTATAATGTGGATGCCCGCCTCCTGCAGAAGGCGATTGGGAGCGTCGAGCGGCAGATATATCCGCGCTGGGAACTCTGCATCGCCGATGACTCCTCGACAAACGCGGCAACCAGGGCGGTTCTCGAACGATATGCCGGCGCCGACAAGAAAATCAAGATGCGCTTTTTGGAGCGGAACCAGGGAATTGCAGGCGCCTCGAATGCCGCGCTCGCGCTTGCTGAGGGCGAGTTCGTCGCTCTGCTCGATCATGATGACCAGCTTGCTCCCGTAGCGCTGTTCGAGGTGGTGAAGCTGCTGAACGAGCATCCGGACGCGGATTTCATATATTCAGACGAGGACAAAATTGACGAGCGCGGGCGGCACGTGGAGGCTTTTCTCAAGCCGGATTGGTCGCCCGAGCTTCTGCTTTCGACGATGTACACGTGTCACCTTGGTGTGTACCGGAGAAGCATTGTTGAAGAGATCGGCGGCTTTCGGGCGGGATTCGACGGAGCGCAGGATTTCGATCTGGCGCTTCGTCTGACAGAGCGGACCGATCGCATCCATCATATTCCGAAAGTTTTATACCATTGGCGCCGCTCGAGCGGATCGACGGCGATCAGCTATCATTCCTCCGCGGGCGGCAAAACGGCGGCAGCGTCCTCCATCAAGGCACTGCACGATGCGCTTGAAAGAAGAGGCGTTTCCGGCACCGTTGAACAGGGAAGATGCGCCGGCACCTATCGCGTGCGCGCGGCGTTTCCCTCGGACTCGCTCGTCAGCATTATCATACCCACCCGCGACAGAAGCGAGTACCTGAAGACGTGCATCGACTCGATATTTCGGCTCACGAAGCGCCCGCGTTTTGAAATCATAATTGCCGACAATGAGAGTTCTGAGCCGCGGACCAAGGAGTATTTTGCTTCGCTGGAGGGAGATAGCCGGGTTCGCATAATCGATTGTCCCGGCGACTTCAATTATTCGGCGATAAATAACGCGACCGCCGCCCGAGCCGAGGGGAACGCCCTCCTTTTTCTCAATAACGACACCGAAGTCATCGAGGCCGGCTGGTTGGAGGCGATGCTCGAGATGCTGGAGCTGCCGGGAGTGGCAATCGTGGGCGCGAAACTGCTGTATCCGGACGATACCGTACAGCATGCGGGCATAGCGCTGTGGCATTGCGGGACGGCGGCGCACGTTCACTCCCGCCTGCCGCGCGAGGAACCCGGCTATTTTTGCATGGCGGACGTCATTCGAAACTGCTCGGCGGTCAGCGGCGCCTGCATGATGGTGAAAAGGAGCGTCTTCGAGAGTCTTGGGGGCTTCGATTCCGCGTATAAGGTATCGTATCAGGACGTCGATTTATGCCTGCGGGCGGCTGAAGCGGGTTTTCGCACGGTCTTTACGCCGTTCGCCTTGCTGTATCATCATGAAAGCGCCAGCACGGGCAAGCGCGGTGACGAACATGAAGAGCTGCTTTTTTTTGAAAGATGGAAGAAAAAGCGCCCGTTCGATCCATATTATAATTCCAATTTTCCGGCGACTCGCGCCGATTTCCGGCTGGCGCGAGCCTGATCGATTCCCATTGTGCGAGTTGCGCGATTCTCGAAGTTTCGGGTAAGATATGCGGGTGGGACGCGAATCGGCGGCACATCGGAGGTAGAGCATGACGCCACTGTTGGGAAAAAAGATAGTCTTTCTCGGGGGAGGGAGCACGCAGTTTGCGCCCTTGCTTATTTCGGATTTTATCAAGACCAAGGATGTTTATGGCAGCACGATCGTCCTTGTCGACGTAAATGAGGAAAAACTGAAGCTGGTGTACCAATTGGGGCGACGTTTGATCGAGACGACGGGCGCGGCATTAAAACTCGAATATACGACCGATAGAGTCAGCGCGCTTCCCGGCGCCGATTTCGTCATTATCAGTGTCGAGGTGAATCGGTTCCCCCTGTGGCACATGGATCGGCGCATTCCGAAGAAATTTGGGATTGAGCAGGCGCAGGGAGAGAACGGGGGCCCGGGCGGCCTGTTTCACGCGATGCGCCAGATTCCGCTGGTCGTGGAAATCTGCCAGGATGTGGAGCGACTGTGTCCCGAGGCAATGGTGATCAACCTCGCAAATCCCATGAGCCGGATTCTTCAGGCCGTCAACGATTACACCAACGTCAGATTCATCGGAAGCTGTCATGAGATCGTGGACGGCAATGGTTATCTGTCAGCGCTTCTGGAAGTGCCCGAAGACCGCCTGCACGTTGTGGCGGCGGGCTTGAACCACTTCACGTGGTATCTGGATATCCGCGACAAACAGACGGGGGAAGACCTGTATCCAATGGTGCGCGAGTTGGCGCCGACACGCGTGCATATGGACCGGCTGCTCGTCGCCGACCTTTTCCGGCTGAGCGGGTATTTGTGCGTTACAAGCGACAGCCACATAGGAGAATACATCCCGGGCGGTCATATCTGGCGCACCCCCTGGGCGTCGGACCTGGAGCCGTTCGACTTCTTCTCCGTCTATCAAATCTACCTGAAGGATACGGATGAGCGCGTCCAGAATGCCGTTGCCGGAAAGTATCCGTTGCAGGAATTCATGCAGTGGCCAAGTGGGGAAATCGTTGCGGAGATCATCTCCGCGCTCGCACATGACCGCAAACAGCGCTTCAATGCGCTCAATCTGCCGAACGACGGCTACATCTCAAATCTGCCGCCAAATTCTATTGTGGAAGTTCCCGGCTGGACCCGGGGCGGCCAGACGGAAGGCGAGCCGGTCGGTTCGCTGCCCCCGCTCATATCCGGATGGTGTCATCTGCAGACCACGATCCACTACCTCAACGCGAAAGCGGCGATGGAGGGCAGCCGCCAGGCGGCGCTTGAGGCGATGCTCCTCGATCCGGCGGTGCCTGATCGGTTCACCGCGGAAAGATGCCTGGACGCCATGCTTGAGGCAAACAGGGAATACCTCCCGCGTTTCTTTTCATGATATGCCGCTGAGATCGGGCGGGTGACTTGCGCACCAGCACCCCTATACCTGCCAGGGTTCTTCGGATAGATTGAATGAGACCATTTTGAAATTGGTCGGGTCTGACGGCCGGCTCTGTTGCGGCTGGTAATCTTCAAGAAGCGGGAAATCATCAAGGTTTCTGGTGAATGCGGCCCGAAGAAATGAATCAACCCACCAGAAGATATCATATTGATCGACGAGGCGCCTGAGATTCTTCATTCTTTTCCGGCGCTCGTCTCTGCTCATGTGGTAGGCATGATTGATCGCATTTGATATCTCTTCTATGCTGTACGGATTCACCAGGAGCGCCCCTCTATGCATTTGCGCCGCAGACCCCGCGAATTCGCTCAGAATGAGCACGCACTCCTCTTCCAGGCTGCACGCGCAGTATTCTTTGGAAACCAGGTTCATGCCGTCCTTCAGCGGGGTCACAAGCGCGATTTCAGCGGCGCGATAATACGCCAGTAGCTCAGTGGGATCAAGACTCCGATATATGTAGTGGATCGGCACCCAGCCGGAAACCGTGAACTGCCCGTTGATCTCGCCGACCAGCCGCTCGATCTGCATTTTCAAGTTCTGGTACTCGGGGATATTCTCGCGGCTGGGCACCACGACCTGTATGAACGTCACCTTTTCGCGAAGGTCCGGATACTGCTGGAGCGCATACCGGAACGCCTCGAGCCGGTTGGTGATGCCTTTGGTATAGTCGAGCCGGTCAATTCCAAGAATCAACTGGCGGTTCGGCAGCGCCTCATGGATGTACCATGCCTGATCAGCCACCTCTTTGCTTGTTGCGCGACGAACAAATGAATCATAGTCAATGCTGATGGCGAAGCCGCCGATCCTCACCTCCCTGTCCTTGACACGCACCATGATGACCTGCCCTTTGCCTTCTGTGCGGACAGCGCCGTGAAAGGCTCGAATGCACTGCATGAAGTTGCGGCGGTCGCGCAGCGTTTGCAGTCCGATCAGGTCGTACTGCAGGAGGGCGCTCAGAATCTCGTGGCGCCACGGAATCTTCAGGAAGAAATCAAGATGAGGGAAGGGGATATGCAGGAAGAATCCGATCTTGTTTTTTACGCCCATCGCGCGCAACTCGCGCGCAACCGTCAGCAGGTGATAGTCGTGGATCCAGATGTAATCGTCTTTTTGAATATTGCGGGCAGTGACTTCCGCAAATTTTTGATTCACGTTCTGGTAAACGGTCCAGCTCGCCGGGTCGGGAATGAAGCGGGGCTGAAAATCGTGGAACACCGGCCAGAGTATCTGATTGGAAAAGGCGAAGTAAAATTGCCTTTTCTCTTCTTCAGTCAGCAGAACGGGCTTGAATGAATATCCCTCGGTTTTGGTGGCCTCATTCAGGACGGCCTCTATGTCCACGCCTTCTTCCTGAAGGATTCCCGGCCAGCCGATCCAGACGCCGCCGCGATTGCGGAGAACGGGCGCGATGGCGGTCACCAACCCGCCGGAGCCGGGCTTGCTGTGCAGTTTCCCGTCTTTCCCCCGGCTTATGATGACCGGGAGTCGGTTTGAGACGATGATCAGTCTGTTTGTGGGAAAGCGCGCTGCCGTCATATCGCCGCCTCCTTCCGTGCCGCCCATGGGGCCGGGGAATCAATGTGTCTTATCAACCGCCTTTCATCTCGTCAGTTGTCCGATCCTGCTTCAATGGTCAGGTGAAGTCGCCTGCAGCCAGCGCTTGAGGAAATCCAGCAGTTCCTCCGGCGGCACGAGCCAGATATCGGCTTCGGTCGGCCTGAACTCTTTGCGAACCAGGACGCTCAAGCCGCGCCGGCGAATGGCGACAAAAGCATCTTCATCCGTGTAATCGTCGCCGAGATATGCGGCTGCCGTGTCTTTTCCCATCTCATCCAAAACGGTGGTAACCGCATATCCTTTGTCGCGGCCGGGGATGCGGAGCTCGATTCCTCCGTCGAATTCATGCAGGTTCAATCCTCTTCTCTTTGCGAGCGGTGACAACCTGTCCTCGATCTTCCTGCGAAGTTGTTCAATCTCGCGCGGCTGAAGGCCTCGCCAGTGGATGGCGAGGCTTGCCGGCTTCGGCTCGGCGCGTGCGGCCAATCCTTCACTTTCGATCCATTCGTCGGCTTCGGCGAGTCCCTGCAGAGGGCCCTCCTCGAGTCGCCCGATCTCATATCTGCCATCCGGCGTCAGTTTTTCCCAGCCATGCGAGCCCCAGATTTCCGGAAGCCGCTCAAGGTCCAGCAACTCGACCAGATCGCGAATCCAGCGGCCTGTTATCAAAATCACGCGGGTGGGCCCGGAATCCACCAGCTTCTGCAGGATTTCCTTCACGCCGGGATAGGGGAGGGCTTCATTTCGATTGGGTGTGAACGGCGCGAGCGTGCCGTCGTAATCGAGCAGCAGCGCTCGTTTCTGCGCTCCGGCGACCTTCTCGAAAAAGGTTTCGAGTTGATATTCCGGCTTGAGAACGTTCATGTTTGCGGCGCCCTCGAATTAGGAATGAAAGACAATCTACTCCAACTCTATTCTGCTGATATTCCCGTAAGAAAGCGAGACGAGCATCGTGAGGTAGTCGCGGAGCTGCCGAGTCAGCAGAAAATTATCTCGCGCAAACCGTTTTGTCTTCTCGCCCATTTCTGCAATTTTTTCCCGGTGGCTCAGCAGATAGCGAATTCGCAAGGCCGCTCCCTCAGGAGAATCGACGAGGAATCCGGTATGGTGGTTGACGACCTGCAGGCGGATACCGCCGACGTTGCCGCCGATCACCGGCTTTCCCTTCCACATGGCTTCGGTCACGGTCAAACCGAATCCTTCTTTGATCGATTTCTGCAGCACGATGTCCGCCGCCCGCTGGAGCGCATTAATGATCCGGTGCGAGTCCGGCGGCAGCATCAGGATGTGGATGTCCGGATCGTCGGCGCCCACCGCCTCTACTTCTTTAAAAACCGCTTCTCCTTCCGGATCGTCGGTCGCCCCGCCGCCGGCTAAAACCAGTTGCAGCGCCGGAATCGACCTTTTCGCGATCTGGTATGCATGAATCACCCCGAGCGGGTCTTTGAACCGGTCGAATCGCGAGACCTGTACGATGAGCGGGCGCGCGCGGTCGATCTGGAAGCCGCTGCAAACCGCGTCGATCTCCTCTTGCGGAAGATCGATGTTCTTCTCTGAGAGCGGGTCGATACTTGGCGGAATGATGTACTGCGGGTGCGGCAGCCTCTTCTGAAAGTCGGCGAGAGAAAAGACACTGGCGTCGTAGATCGAAATGAAATCATGAAGGTATTTCCACACGAGCCGGTACGGCCGGCTGATATCCACGTGACAGCGCCAGATCCACTTGCCCTTGTGCTCGCCGCACAACTTGAGCAAGGCGGCGGGCTGAAGATCATGGATGAACACGAAATCGGCGCTGTCAAGCACCGGACACAGAGTTTCCGCATTCTCGGCGCTGGTTCGCTCATAGGATTTGATCATTCCCGCCGGCATTGCCACTCTGTTTCCCTGCAGCGCATTATGGAACGCTTTGGTGCATTGAAAAAATTCATTGTCCCCGCTAATGACGTGCCAATCGGCATCGATGTCGAGGTCCCGCATCATGGGCACCAGCTTGTGCAGGATTTCCGCCACCCCACCCCCTTCGCGTGTGGAATTGACATGAATAATCTTTTTGCCCTGAAGCGGGCGGGAAAGTTGCCGGAGATGCTGAATGACATCCTCTCCCACAACTTCAGCATATTTATTGAGAAGTTTGTTCATGACGGCGCGCCTTCAAAGTAATTCTTGAACATCGCGGACAGCTCGTCTCGAAGTTCGGCGAGTGTCGGAAAAAAGGGGTCGACTGAGGCAAGCTGCTGAATCAGCTTTTCATGGAAATCGCCGTATCCCTGGAGCCATGAACGAAAGTCATCGATGTTATTCGGCGTGCGTCTGCGCGCATCAATAAAGTGATAGAAGATGCTGCCGAGCGACAGATGCGGAACGGCAACTACTAACTCTTTTGGGTCCTTCAGCCGCTTGTGCGTGTCAAAGACGACCATGTGAGTCGTGATGAAATTGAATTGCCGGTCATGCGGCGCCCAGGGAACGACGTCGCTTTCCTCCAGCCTTTCCTCAACTATATCGATCAGCTCCCGCCGCAAATCCTCCAGATCGGGGAAATCGGTAGGATCAATTACGCCAAGCCGCTCGGCCAGTTTTCCCTCGTTGAGGCCGCGATATGCCCATGCCGCAAAGTCATTATTGAACTCCGGATCGTCGAAACGTGGCCGCAGAAGGCCTCCCCAGAAGTGATGATAGATGCTGTCCGGATCAACGGAAGCGAGGTGCTCGCGCAGTTCTCTCAGGTTAAGCGCCCTTCGGCCCGTTGCTATGGCCACGACTGCGCAATCCTTGATCGCGAACGAGTCGAAAGCTGTTTCTGCCTGATTCATGTTTCTCCCGCATATGCATGAGTGTTCGTGCTTGTCTTAGAGTATCAACATTTGCCGCGCGGGGCAACCCTTTTTTGCCTGTCAGACGCGCTCACGTGCTATCAGGCGGAAGCAGGGGGTCTTTTTCGATGCACCATGAGACGGGTCAGCAAGAGTGGACGTATTATTATCGAATCTGCGGCCAAAGAGATGAGATGTGTTCTCTAAATTCCCTCGCGCCTTTCCTGAAGGCGGCGCATATGCGCCAACACCTTCGAGGCGCCGCGGACGGAATCAAAAGTGCAGACGCCGGCTTCCAACAGGCGATTCTTCAGAGTGAGGCGGAACGTTTCCGCTTCGATAACGTCGGAATCGCGCTGAACGGCAAAAGCCACCGGTTTCGCGGCCGTTTCCCTCACCGTTTTCAGAGATTCGATAATCTGTTCAAAGGCGTCCTCAGTCGAGATCCCGAACCGCTTCACGTTTCTGAAGAGGAAGTAAAGTTGATAGGCAAACAGAATGCATTCAACGTTGGGATCCTTTTCGACAATGCGAACGAGCTTCAAGATATTTTCCGGATAGATGCCGTGCGCGCTTGAGTCGATCGGGTTCCTTCGGATCGTGCCCGCCTCTCGCAGAACGGTCAAAAGCTCGCGCTGGGTCTCCTCTTTTAGAGGCGGGAGTGTAAGACCGGCCTCATAGCACTGATCGGCGGCTACCACGCTGTTGCCGCCGCCGGTGCATATGAGCGCCGTATTGAGTCCGCTCGGAAACGGGAGGCATTCGAGCCCGAGCATCAGCTCGATCATTTCCTCATAATCGTCGACCAGGACTGCGCCGGCCTGCTTGATCATTGCCTTCCAGACCTCGAACGAGCCGGCAAGCGCGCCGGTATGCCCGACAGCGGCGGTGGTTCCCGCGGGCGTGCGGCCTCCTTTCCAAATGATAACCGGTTTTCGGGCCGCCGCCTCGCGCAACGCATCAAAGAACAGGCGCTTTTCGCGCACTCCCTCGATATAGATACCGATCACACCCGTTCTATCGTCTTCGGAAAAATATCTGAGGAAATCGCTCGAAGAGAGATCGCTTGCATTTCCGTAGCTGATCGCCTTCGAGAGGCGCAGTCCGCGCTCGGTGGCGCAGCGGATAAAGTTGATAGCGTGGCCTCCGCTTTGGGAGATGAAGGCGACACGGCCGGATTCAACAGGATGAGTCGAATCGAAGCCCACGCGCGCCTCGGGACAATATGCACCCATGCAGTTCGGGCCAATCAGCCGCGTCTTGCCCGATGCCAGCCGAACCAGCTCATCCTCCAAACGCCTGCCCTCTTCGGTCTGCAATTCTCCGAATCCCGCCGTAAAGAAGTGGATGAAAGGCACCTGCTTTTCGATGCATTCGGCTACAACGCCCGCGGTTGCGGACGCGGGCACCCCGATTACCGCATAGTCCACCGGGCCGGGTATGTCTCTGACGCTCCGGTACGCGGGCAACCCCATGATGATTTCTTCGCCGGACACATTGACCGGATACAGGCCTCCCTGATATCCAAGTGCTACCAGGCTGTGCAGGAACATGCTTGACCCTCTGGCGTAATTGTCAGAGGCGCCGATGACCGCGATTCCGCGAGGATAAAACAAGCGGCTCAAATCCCTCAAATCCGGGTCTGCTGTTTCAATCCGGCTGCCGCCGCTATTTTGCGATTCCATTGAAAAAACCTCTCGTAATTTTGGGAAATACACTGCCGAAAAGCTATGAGACAGGTCTGGGGTGGCATCATTCTATCATTTGCATCTTTTTGGGGTCAAATGGGATGGGATGTTTACGCGAAAGGAGGAGAACTAAGGGGGGTCCTACTCTCGAATTACAGGTTTTCGGCAAATTGACACCCATTTCGTGCTCCTGTATACTGAAAATAGATATCCCCCGATTTCGTCTGAAATAAAATCAGGAGCTGCAAGAGCATGAAAATAGCCATAGTCGGAAAAGGCGGAGTCGGCAAGACCACGCTTGCCGGAACGCTTGCGAGAATGCTTGCGGACGACGGTTACAAGGTGATGGCGATCGACGCCGATCCCGACGCAAATCTCGCCTCTGCAATAGGTTGCAAGCCGGAGATCGCACGCGAGATCACACCTATCGCTGATATGAAGGACTTCATTCGGGAGCGGACCGGCGCCCAGCAGGGCTATGGAGTCATGTTCAAGCTGAATCCCAAAGTGGACGATATTCCCGACACCTACAGCCGTGAAGTCGAGGGAGTCAAATTCCTGATCATGGGTTCGCTCGATGGAGGCGGCACGGGATGTCTTTGTCCCGAAAATGTGGTGCTGCGGCGGTTTCTCGAAGAAGTTCTTGAATACAGGGACGAGACGGTGATCCTGGATATGGAGGCCGGCCTCGAACACCTGGGACGGGGAACGGCGCGCGCAGTGGATCTGCTTGTCATCGTTGTTGAGCCCGGCCTGCGAAGCATCGAAACGGCGCGCTCCATCATCAAGCTGGCGAGCGATCTCGGCATCCAGGCGATGCGGCTTGTCATGAATAAAGTCGTCGATGAAGCCGACGCCCAACTGCTGCGGAAGAACTTTCCGGACAACCAAATATTGGGATACATCTCGTATGACCGCAACCTTATGACATTCGACCGCGAGGGAAAGGCCGCTTACGACGCGTATAAATCAACTGACGCCGGTTTCCTGAAAGAGATGACGGGCATCAAGGAGAAGGTGATTGCCTTGATCGAATCCGGGAGCGGCGCCGAATAGGTTTTGGAGCATTCGATGAGCAAATTGATCGCGATTACGGGCAAAGGCGGCGTCGGCAAAACGACCATAGCCGCCCTGCTTGTTCGATACCTGGTGCAAAAGAAAGAGACGCCTGTCTTGGTGGTCGATGCCGACCCGAATTCGAACCTCAACGAGGTGCTCGGTTTACAGGTGGCTGAGACGATCGGCTCGATCCGGGAGGAGATGGCGGAGCGCTCGGGCACGCTTCCCGGCGGGATGGCGAAACACGACTACCTCGAGCTGAAGGTGCAGGAATGCCTGATCGAGGCCGATGGGTTCGACCTGCTCGTCATGGGCCGCCCCGAGGGGCCCGGCTGCTACTGCTTCGCGAATAACGTTCTGCGGGACGTCCTGAAGATTCTCAGCAAACAGTACGCGCGTATCGTCGTTGACAACGAGGCGGGAATGGAACACATGAGCCGGCGAATAACGACCGTCATGGATCATCTGCTCGTCGTCTCCGATCCTTCGCTTCGGTCGATGCTCGCCGCCGAACGAATCCGCGAATTGGTCTCGGAGCTGAAGCTGACTATCGGGACCATGCATCTGTTGATGAACCGGGTGCATAATGGGCTTTCGCCCGAAGTCGAACAGAGGATCAGTTCGCTGGGAATTCCGGTGATCGGCCTCATTCCTGAAGACGAGCTCTTGCGGGAATTTGACGGGAGCGGCAAGCCGCTGGTTCAACTTCCTGATTCATCTACCACGATTCGGATGGTCAAAGAGATCGCAGATCGCCTGGACCTGTAAGCCGAATCAGATGATTCCGAGTTCCTTTAACGTTGCGATGCCGAGGATGACCACGTAGATATACAGCCCCACAAGCAGTATCTCGGCTTTGTATTTCTTGAATGTGTCCAGTATGGCAGCCATAACAAAAAGACCTGGAAATTTGATCTCCTTCCTGTTATCTATTAGTCTACCACATGCACTTTGGAAAAAGAAATCTTCTTCAATTGCGCACGACTCACACGAAGGAAGAATTCACGGCCTGACTGCTTGACGGAAAGGAAAAGGCGGCATCGGATGAAGAGTTTCAACAAAAGGGGCGACGACGGCACCACCAGTCTGTTGTTCGGCCATCGTATTCCAAAGTACTCACCGCGGCCCGAGGCGTACGGCGCGATCGATGAAGCCAGCTCAGCCCTCGGGCTGGCCAGGGGGCTGATTGAAAATGGCGACCTCAAACAGATTATCCTGGACATCCAGCATGATCTCTTCGTGGTCGGATCGGAATTGGCCGCGCTGCCCGACGAGAATAAGAAACTGAAGAAGAGGATAACGCGTGAGCACACCCTGCGGATCGAGAGCTTGATCGAATGCTATGAAAATCTTGTGGAGATGCCGAGAAGATTTGTGCCGCCGGGCGGGAGCCCCGGCGCCGGCTCGCTTGACCTGGCGCGCTCGACGCTCAGGCGCGCCGAGCGCCGCATTGCAAAGCTGTTTGACGACGGCGAAGTGAAGAACCCGGAAATCCTCTGTTACTGCAATCGGCTGGCCGATCTCCTGTTCACGCTTGCCCGATATGAAGAGGGCAGCGCAAGGCCGGACCCGCAGAATCCTGCTTGAAATTCACCTTTGAGGAAAGGAGAAACCGGAGATGGACCTGCAGTTGAAAGGGAAGGTTGCCGTAGTGACGGGCGGCGGCCGCGGCATCGGACTGGCGATTGCCCGCGAACTGGCGGAGGAAGGCGCGCACATCGCGATCGCGGAAATCGACCAGAGCAGCGCGGCCCAGGCTGCTGCGTCATTGAAAAGCATAGGGGTTAAGTCATTTGCCGTCGCAACCGATGTCACCGATCCGGCAAGCGTGGACGCGATGGTCAAAGCTGTGGTCAAAGAGCTCGGGCCGGTTCAGATTCTGGTGAATAATGCCGCAAAGCTGCCCCAGTTTCTTTCTTTTGTTGAGGAGAAGAATAGCGATCGGCAGGTCTGGTCGCAGGTGGTTGATGTCTGTTATCACGGCGCCATCAACTGCACGGCGGCAGTCATCGAAAGCATGATCGAAGCCGGATACGGCAAGATCATCAACATGGCCTCCGATGCCGCCAAAGTAGGCGAGCCGAGACAGGCGGTTTACGCGGGCGCCAAGGGCGCCATCGTCTCCTTCACCAAGTCGATCGCCAAAGAGGTCGGCCGTTACGGAATCAATGTGAATGCAATCTGCCCCAGTATGACCAAGACCGAGGCCGTTCAGCAGATGCTTTCGGAGGAATTTGAGAAGAAGGTGGTGAAGGCATACCCCATGCGGCGGCTCGGCGACCCTCGAGACATCGCGCATCTGGCGGTGTTCCTCGCTTCCGACCGCGCCTCATGGATAACCGGCCAGGCCATCAGTGTCAACGGCGGTTATGCAACCGCCTGAATGATATGAGCGCCTTGAAATTTCTATTTCGCGAAGGCTCCATCGGCTCAATGACGGTGCGTAACCGCATCGTGATGGCGGCCATGCATCTCGGCTATGCTGAGGATGGCTATGTCACGGAGCGCATGATCCGCTATTACGAGGAATGCGCCCGAGGCGAAACCGGTTTGATCGTTTGCGGCGGCTTCAAGGTGCACCGGCTCGGCGGCGGCGGAATGGGATTCCTCAGCATCGACGACGACAAATATATTCCTGCGATGGCCGCGCTGAATGAGCGCCTTCACTTTCATGGCGCAAAGACGGCGGCTCAACTGTTCCACGCAGGCCGCTATGCCTTCTCCTTTACGATCGACGGCGAACAGCCGGTATCTTCCTCGGCTATCCCCTCCCGCTTAACGCGCGAGACGCCGCGCGAGCTTTCAATTCCTGAGATACGCGAGATAGAGGAGGCTTTCGTTGCGGCCGCCATTCGAGCGCGCGCGGCCGGATTCGACGCCGTCGAAATTATCGGATCAACGGGCTACCTCATCAGTCAGTTTCTTTCTCCTTTATCAAATCAGCGGCGAGACAGCTACGGCGGCTCGCTTCAAAACCGCGCCCGGTTTGGAATTGAAGTAATCCAGGCGATAAAGCAGGGGTGCGGCGCGGACTATCCGGTGATCATGCGTCACAGCGGCACGGAGCTGATGGAAGGCGGCAACTCGATCATGGAATCGATCGAGATCGCCCGGTTATTTGAGAGAGCCGGCGCGGACGCCGTCAGCATCCAGATCGGCTGGCACGAATCACGTACTCCGACGGTGGCGGCATCCGTTCCGCACGGCGCCTTCACCTTCCTCGCCCGAAAGATCAGGTCCTCTGTCGCCGTTCCTGTCATGACCTGCAATCGGATAACCGATCCGGCGCTGGCGGAATCGATTTTGGAGGACGGCGACGCCGATTTTATCGCAATGGCGCGCGCGCTGAACGCGGACCCCCATTTTTCGAAGAAGGCGCGCGAGGGCAGATTTGATGAGATTATTCCGTGCACCGGCTGTAATGAAGGATGCCTCGACAGAATCTTCACCGGCCAGCCGAGCACGTGCATGAATAACCCAGTGCGGGGAAATGAAGAAGAATTCTCGATCACAGGCGCCGAGCGTCCGAAGAAGATACTCGTTGTCGGCGGCGGTCCGGGCGGTTTGGAGGCCGCGCGCGTCCTCGCCGAACGGGGCCACCGGGTGACGTTGTACGAGAAAACGGGCTGGCTCGGCGGGCGGCTCGTCTACGGCTCGATTCCGCCCGGGCGCGAGGACCTCCGCAAAACGATCCAATATCTTGCCGGGGCGGCGGAACGCGCAGGAGTCGAGATTATTCTTGAGACGGAAATGACTCCCTCACTGGCAAAGGCCCAAACACCGGATGCGGTCGTGCTCGCAAGTGGAGCGCGTACTCGCGTTCCGGACATTTCCGGCATTGACAGCACAAAAGTCGCGGCGGCCGAAGACGTGCTGGCGGGGCGCGTGCCGCTCGGCCAAAACGTTGTCATTATCGGCGCCGGCGGAGTCGCCTGCGAAGTGGGAATTTACGCGGCGCGTAAGGGTGCGATATCGCCTGAGGCGGCAGTTTTTCTCGCCGAGCACGGGGTGGTTCCTCCTGGCGAAGCAGTTGAATTGGCTCGCCGGGGAAGTCGGCAGGTAACGCTGGTGAGGCGCGGCTCGGCCGTCGGTGAGACGCTCGGCAGGAGCACCCGCTGGGTCATCCTGCAGGAGCTCAAAAAGCTCGGCGTCAGAACGATCACCGGCGCGCATTATCTCGAATTGAACGACAAGGGGCTCCTTATTCAGCTCGATGGCCGCACCGAATTACTCGAAGCCGACACCATAATACTGGCGGCGGGATACGAAGCGGATTCCAAGCTTGCCGAAAGATGGAGGGAAGCGGCGCCTGAGATTCACGTGATCGGCGATGCGCTCGCTCCGGCGAAAGGCATAGACGCGATTATTGAAGGCGCTCGGGTCGGTCGAATGTTGTAAACGACGCGGGAAACTCTATAACTGGTTTAGCCGATCCATCGCATAGCCGGCAAATTTGCTGCCGGCATATTCGTTTATGATCATGTTGAGATATTTTCGCGCGTTTTCAGGATCGCCCAGATTCTGCGCGTGAATTTCGGAGAGCCGCATCAGGGCTGAACAGCGCTGGTTCATGTCGAGCTTTTCAGTGAGCGCCGCGATTTCAGCATACGCCTCCACCGCCTTGCGGTAATCCCCCGCCTGATAGCGCAGGTCAGCCAGCCGAAACCGGGCGGTGACGTCATGCGGATCATCCGCGATGACGATCTCATATTCCGCAATCGCTCCCGCCACGTCTTCCTCCGCCACCTTTCGCTCCGCTTTCGCATATGATTTGATGACCTTGAGGTCGCGCGCCGGATTGGGCATTACGCCCAGCGAAATCAATTCGAAAAGGAGAGGGCCCTGCGTCATGAGAATGAGGATCATGCTCAGCACCAGCACGAACAGACCCGCGGCGTCGTCCGTCCTGGCATACAAGAGGCCGGAGAACTCGACATAGACGATAAGAAAAATGAAGAGGAATACCCATCCGATGGTGGTGCGGCCCTCGACGTATCCGGAATAGGCGAACCAGATGGATACCGCGATGAGAAGAGCGAGAATGATGCCGAGAGCTATGATCAGGATCATGGCTGAAAAGGAGGCCCGTCGTGCGGAAGCCTATGCATTTGCGATTATCTGCGGATTGCGGACGTGATTGACCGCGACGTCGTACGAGATGATTCCGCGCAGATAGAGCTGCTTGATCGAGGCGTCGAGCGAGATCATGCCGTCCTTGGAGTGTGTCTCCATAATGCTGTATATCTGGTGCGATTTCGACTCGCGAATCAGATTGCCGACGGCTGAATTATTGCGCAGAATCTCGCACGCGAGGACTCGGCCTTTCCCGTTGGCTCGCGGCAGCAGGCGCTGCGAGACGACGGCCAGCAGGCTCAACGCGAGTTGGATGCGTATCTGCTGCTGCTGATGTGAGGGGAACACGTCCACGATGCGGTCGACCGTCTGAATCGCGTCGTTCGTATGCAGCGTGGCGATGACGAGATGCCCCGTCTCGGCGGCCGTCAATGCGGAAGAAATCGTTTCCAGATCGCGCATTTCGCCGATGAGGATGACGTCCGGGTCCTGCCGCAGAACGTACTTGAGGGCGCCCGCAAACGTAAGCGTATCGCTGCCGAGCTCGCGCTGGTCGATGACGGACTTGCGGTGGTGATGTACGTACTCGATCGGGTCCTCGACGGTGATAATATGGCAGCGCTTGTGCGTATTGATCAGATCGATCATGGCCGCCTGCGTCGTCGTTTTGCCGTGGCCGGTGGGGCCCGTAACCAGGATGAGCCCCTGCGGCCGGAAAGCGAGCTTGGCGACGATCTTGGGAAGCCCCAGTTCCTCGAGCGAAGGGATTTTCTCGGCTATTGCGCGCATTGCGGCTGTGACGCAGCCCTTCTGCATGTAAACGTTCACCCTGAAGCGGTGGCCTCCGCTCACGCCGATCGACATGTCGAGTTCGCGCTTCTCTTCGAATTCCTCCCGCTGTTTATCCGTCAATATGCTATATATCAGCCGCTTGTTTTCTTCCGGCGTCAACTCGGGATATTCGGTCGCCTTCAACTCGCCATTGACCCGGATCAAAGGCGGCGCCCCCGCTGTGAGCAGCAAGTCCGAAGACTTGCGGACCATGACCAGATCGAACAGGCTCTTCATGTCGATCCTGCCGCTGCGACTGACATCGGGGACGGTGTGCTCGGGTTGATAAGCTTCCATTACCTTTTCTCCTAGATCGGCTCCTCAAAACGTCGGGCCCGGATGGAATCGACTCCGGTAAACATACCTTGCGCGTTCAATTTGAACTCTTCGGGATTCGACGCGTTTTGAAGGGCGTCTTCATAAGTAATCTGCCCCTTCTGATATAAATCGAGGAGAGACTGGTTGAATGTCTGCATCCCGAATTCGCGTCCCTCTTTTATGTAATCCGGAATTGACTTCGTGTTGCCCTCGAGCAGCAGTTTCCGGATGAGCGGGGTCACCCGGAGCACCTCGATCGCGGGAACACGCCCTTTCCCGTCGCTGCGCGGCAGCAGCCGCATGCAAAGGACCCCCTTCAGGCACAGGGACAGCTCCAGGCGTACCTGATGGCGCATGTATTCGGGGAAGTAGTTTATGATGCGATCGATTGTCTGGGCGGTATCCACATTGTGCAGCGTTGTAACCACCAGGTGACCGGTCTGAGCGGCCGAAAGAGCGATAAGCATCGTTTCCAGGTCCCGCATTTCCCCTATGAGAATGACATCGGGGCTTTGCCTGACCACGTGTTTCAATGCATCGGCGAAACTGTTCGTGTCGAACCCGACCTCACGCTGATTGATCAGGCTTTTCTTGTCGAAATGGATGAATTCTATCGGGTCTTCAATGGTGACGATGTGCTTGCTGAAATTTCGGTTGATGTGGTCGATCATGGCCGCCTGTGTCGTTGTTTTGCCGCTTCCCGTCGCGCCCGACACGATGATCAGGCCGCGCGACATCTCGGCAAATTCGCGCACAACCGGCGGTAAAGCAAGGTATTCGAATCCAAGGTTTTCCGATGGGATATGCCTGATGACCGCGCCAATATGGCCCCGCTGCCTGAAGACGTTGACTCTGAACCGGTTGCCGCTTGGCAGGGCGTAAGAAAGGTCGAGGTCCGGGTCTTGCGCAAACCGTTCGCGCTGAAAGGGAGTCATCACTGTTTCGATAAAAACATCCACATCCGCGTCGGTAAGCGTATCGAAAGAGGTTTGGCTGATGCGCCCGTTCATCCTGAAGGCGGGACGCTCGCCGACCTTGAGATAGCAATCAGAAGCCTTTGATAACACCATTTGTTCGAGAATCTTGATCGGTTCAAGCTTCATAAATAACCGGTTTTCCTCTATTTACCTTAACCCACATCTTAACTTTTCGGACTCGGAAAATCAAGCTTTGAAGGAGTGAGTCCAAATGTTGCGCAGAAACCCTCGATTACCGCTCTTTTGACCTCCTCCATGGGCGGCGCTTTCCCGAGCGCTTCTTCCATGCTGATAACCTCCCTGTTTCGGATGCCACAGGGGATAATCAATTGGAAGTGATCCATCTTTGGAGCGACATTAAGCGCGAATCCGTGAAATGTGATCCAGCGGCTGATGCCGATTCCGATAGCCGCTATTTTTCCCCCATTTACCCAGACGCCGGTGAGGCCGGGTTCAACCCCCGCTCGAATCCCGAATTTCTCCAGGGCGCGAATGAGCGAGGCCTCTATCGAGCGCAATATCCAATTAACATCCTGGCGATGGACGCGCAGGTCCAGGATCGGATATCCGACAAGTTGGCCGGGGCCGTGATAAGTGACATCGCCGCCGCGATCCGTATCGATCACATCGATTCCCATCGACCTTAGATGGTGCGTTGGAGCACAGATATGCTCGCGGCGGCCCCGGCGTCCGAGCGTAAGCACGGGGAAATGTTCGACCAGAATCAGTGTGTCCGAATCGGCCCCGTCAATCTTCGATCGAACCTTTTCCTTTTGGAAGGCATACGCCTTGGCGTAGGAGCAGACGGCAAGATCAATGATTTCACACGCGCGCCCGCCGGGCGCGTTTTCAGCCGGCGATGGTTTCAATCGTTCATTCATATCTTCTTCAACTCGAGAGGCATTTAATTATAGCGCCTCGACTGGATTCTTTGCCAGCAGCAAGCATAAGGGGTTCAACGCGGCGGGATCGTGCTCTGTTCTGGGTGTCTGGTCAGAGCGCGACGCTTTCCAGATCCTTTGCCGTTCAGAAGGATGGAGATGGCCCGCGACGATCAGGGTCGGAACTCTGAGGGAGAAGGAACCGCCGGTCGCGATTCATTATTCATGTTCAGCAACTTTCGCCAGAACCGCGAGTTTCACCGGTCGAACCTTTCGATAAACGTCCTCCGGCGCCATCCTCTTGCCGTTGACCGTCAGCAAGTGGTTCATAACGGAAATGCCGAAAAGCCGTTCGTTCTCCTGGAGGTGCGGCAGGATGAGCTGCCAATCGGCCGCCGTCATGGGAGCGAATTCGCCGCCGTTAAGCTGCTCGTCCGCAACGAGCCGGTGCGGGTCGCGAACATAGATAGCGCCGCCCGACGCAAGTGAGAAAAGATTGGAGCCGGGATAGGGAAAAGGAAGATCGCGAAGGGAGCCCTCTTCATCGAATTCAACTGCATTCAGAACGACGAAACCGCCGCCGTTGAGTGCGTCGCCGGCCATGAAAGATTCAGCCAAATAATCCAAACAGGTGCCGTTTACAACCACGCGGGGCCTGCCGACGGCATTGATCAGGGGCCGCCCCGCCGCATTCCCCATGACGTAGATACTGCCGCCCTTCGCACCATACATGAAGGTCTGGCCGACGTCTCCATAAACAACCAGTTTTCCCTGCTTGATAATTTGAGCAAGCTGGTCCTGGCCGTCGCCGTGGATGTATATCTCCATTCCGTCAATGCCCGAGGCAACATAATCGCCCGTGCTGTCGTACAGGTCGATAATGACGCCTTGCGTTTCCGGTCCGAACCCGCAGCCGGAGAACCGCTCGCCTCTGAAGTTGTAGGCGATAAAGCGGCGCCACCCCAATCGGAAACCCGCGATCAGCAGGTGCGAATGGCAATCAGGGCCTTCCGGCGCAAAACCGGCTGCATCGATCACCAGTATCTGTTCGCTCTCGACTGGCGCTCGCAGTTGGTGGCGATTCTCCCACCCTATCAACCGGTACCGCGAAGATTGAGCCGATTCGATGGCGGGACAGCTTCGGAAAATCGAATGCAGCGAAAGGCGCACCAATTCGAGAACAGAGCTGCGCTTCTTCTTCCCTGTCGCGTACCGGCGATCGTTCAGCAGCGTCAAGGCGGCAATGATGACCGCGCGTTCCCTGTCTCCTTGTTCGGCTATCTCTGCCGACTCCTGAAGAACCCATGCAAGCGTATTGTATCGCCAGCGCGCGACGCTGTCGCTTATCCATGCAAACAGCCCGTCGGCGTCTTCCCGCTTCAGGAACGTCCGGATACGGCGCGAAAGCGCGTCTTGCGTTTTCGGGGCCGTGACTGCCTCGGCCCGGTCGCGATGCTTCTTTTCGGGGGACAGCGTCACCTCGATGCCGAACTTGTTCGCGCACGTCATTTTCTTGTTCTCGCCCGCGCCGGAAACCGTGAAAATGAATGCGCCTCCGTCGGTGTGACTACCGCCGCGCGCGTTCCAGTATTTGTCGGCAATCGGATGGAATCGAGGGTCCTCCTGCGCGAGCGAGTGAAGCGTCGCGTCGATTGCCTGTTTTTCCGAGCAGCACAACCCGATCGAGACTTCGCCCAACGTGAAGGCGAAAACCTGCGGTCGCAACATGGACGTATCGGTGATGCCGATCAGTTGAAATCGATTGTTCTCGACGTCGTTGCGCCCGATGATGAAGAACCACGGGCCGTCAGGAGAGCCATGCATGTGACAAGCTTGTACCTGTCGATAGATGCGCTGTTTTTCGGCGGGCAAGCGATTGAAATCAAGTTCGGTCGTCGGCGCCATCGCTTCGATGACGTACTCGAGCGGATACCGGTAGACGCGTTTCCAGAGGTCGAACAGCTGGATTGAGACCTCGGTGTCCGTCAAAAACAGGGGATACACGTTTCGCATTTTCAAGTATTCGCAGACTGAAACATAATTGGCGAAATCGCCATTATGCACGAGCGCCTCATGCATTCCCATGAACGGATGCGCTCCGCCTGGATGCCAGACGCGCCCCTTGGTCGGATACCGCTGGTGCGCGATCCAGCAGTGGGCCTTGAAGTCCTCCAGCAAATAGTATTGCGCCAGTTTCTCGGCATAGCCCACAATTTTGAGGATCATCATGTTGCGGCCGTGCGAGAGGACAAACGCCTTCTTCTCGCCCAGCGAAGCGTACAGGTTCTGATTCAACCTGAAACTATTCTGATAAACAAATTCGTCTTCGGCCTCAGTGCGACTCAACGAGTCGAGCGAGTGGTCGCGGATGTACCCATCGAGAACGGCGGGCTTAACGCGTGCGATGCAGCGCAGCACGTCGGGAGGGCGGACCTCGAGGCCTTCGATGTCGCGGTAGTTGTCCACCGTCGGCAGCATGCTCATCTGCGCCACGTCGAAATGAGGCAAAATGAATTCCTCTTCGACCGTTTTTCGCGCGTCCATATTCAGCAGTCCTATCTGAAGGATGTAATGTGAATCAAGGACGTCGCGCGTTATGCCAAGCTGTTCGGGCACAAAGCCGACGGCGGCGATGCCGCCGCCTTTGCCGTTGCCGCGGTTATGCATCTGGCAGGACGGCTCGTAAATATGTTTTCCGCCGACCGGTATGCTGCAGGCGAAGCCGACGACCCCGCAGCCGCCTTCTTCCGCTTCCTTGCGCGGCGCGCAGGCGGGCGCCGCTTGCAGCAGAGGCTCTCGCGACCGAATGATGAATTCGCTTTTCATGTCCATGGTCTGTTGGTTCTCTTATGGAAAGCGCACAAGGACATCGGTTCGTCCGACGAGTTCCTTGACGCTGCGCATTCCCAGCCGTTTGAGGATTCTTTTTAGCTCTCTTGCCCAGGCCAGATACAAGTTGCTCAGGCGCCGGCTCGCGTACTCGATGGAAACGAGTCGGACAAGCTCGGGATCAGTAGTGGCTATCCCGCGGGCGCACCCGCGGCCGCTCTCGCAATTGGCGCAGCGAATGCACTCCAGCGCGATCATTTCCGCCGTTCCCACGACGACTCCGTCGGCGCCGAGCGCAATCGATTTGGCGACGTCCCACGGGTTGCGAATGCCGCCGGATGCGATCAGCGCCACCCGCTCGCGCACGCCTTCGGCAACCAAGAACTTGTGGACCTTCGGAATGGCGTACTCGATCGGCATTGCGATGTTCTTCTTCGCGATATCCGGTGCGGCTCCCGTGCCGCCGTAACTGCCGTCGATGTGCAGAATGTGCGCGTCGGCATAGTAGCTGCCCATCGCTACCATATCGACGTCGGTCGGCGTCGATACCTTCACCGATATGAGCGAGCGCGGACTGATCGCCTTGATCCAATCCACGTGCTTCTTGTGGTCTTCAACCGAATAAACGGAGTGGAACGGGAACGGCGAGAACAGTGAATTTCCGGCCACCGCCTCGCGCATTTGCGCCACCTGCGGAGTCACTTTATCGCCGAGAAGATGGCCGCCGAGGCCGGGCTTTGCCCCCTGCGCATATTTGAATTCGATGATCTTCGATCGCTGGATAGTCTCCTCGCGTACTCCGAATAGTCCCGTCGCCACCTGAGTGATAATGTGGTTGGAGAAAGGCACGAGCGACTCCGGGTATCCGCCTTCGCCGGTGCACGTGAAGGTGTTCCACTCTTTGGCCGCCATGGCGCGTCCGATCATGGTGTTCTCGCTGATCGAGCCGAACGACATGCCGCCGCCGTATATCGGAATATCGATATGGACGGGATGAGCGTCGCCGCCGCGCCGGTTCAATTCGATGCCGAGATCGATGTCGTCCTCGCTGATGCCGTTATCCCTTCCGTCTGCAAAATCGAAGGCGAGCCGGTCGAAGCCGCCGCCGGAGAGTCCGAACTGATATTCTAAACCGCCTGGGGGGACATCGCCGGTCTCGGCCATCGCCCACGTCGCCAGGATCATATCGGCGGGCCAGCGCGCATCACCGATCACCTCGAACAGCGGATTGATTCCCATTGAAAGCGCCTGTTGTGGACATTGATCGATGCAGTAAAAACTGTTCTTCTGACACTCGAATCCGATGCACAGCCATTCGCGCGGCCTGAGCATGCGGTCGCCGCTTTGCACATGCACTCCGTATGGACACAGCTCGGCGCATTTGCCGCACGCAACGCACGCGGCGCTTCGAAACACTTTATACTTCGCAACGCGATTACGGAATCGCGAGGGCACATGTTTTGGCTCGCGGCAGCCCGTTTGCGAAATTTTATCCTGAGCTGCGAGCGTCTGTGGCGAGTCTGACATCGCCGAAAGCCTCCTTCTCCAAATCCTCGAAAAACATGGCACGGCCCACCTCTCCGCGCAGCCGCCGTATCTCCCGCAACCCCATGGCTCCGAGGACCTCAATGAGCTGGGAGTGCCACGAACACATCAGATTCCTCACGCGCAGCGCCGCCCATTCCGGCTCGATTGCATCGATCGAGACGGGGCAGCTCAGGCCGCGGGTGCATCGTTTGCACACCCGGCACTCGAGTGCGACCTGCAACACCAGGTCGATGCCGACGACATCGGCGCCGCAGATGATCGCCTTTGCCACGTGTTCGGCCATTCCAATCCCGCCGGAGGCGATAATGGTTACCTCATCGCGCAACGCCTTGTCGATCAGATTCAGGTGGATCTCTCGCAGCACCTCTTTCAGGAAGCGGGGACGCTGTTCGCCGGGCTCGTTTCCCTGCCAGTCCGCAACGACGTGGATCGCTTCGACGCCGGCGCGGGTAAGTTCCTCGATCCGCGGGCTTGTTCGTCTGTTAAGCGGCATCCTGATCGCGACAACCGCCGCGGGATTCAATTTCTTGATCGATTCCATGCGAGCCGGCGCGTCGGCCGCATCTTCAAACTCGATCATTCGAGAGCGGACGATAAGCTCTTTGGTTTTTTCCGAAATTATTCCGCAGGGATCGAGCAGGGGAATGATGTTCTCAAGTCGCGGAACAAGTTTCCAGTCCAGCGCGCTCTCCGGCACTACCAGCATTGTCTGCACCGTTTCGGCGGCGCGCAGATACGCCTCGCGCACGCTCTCATTCATTATGCCGAAAGGAAGCAGGTCGAAAATGAAGGGGGTGGGCAACTCGACGAGTGGCGGCGTCTCCGACACCAAATGTTTGCCCTCATCGAAAACCAGGCGGGAAACCTTCCTGCCGATGTCGACGCAGGTGTTGATGTATTCGCGCCCGTGGATGCCGTCCCGTGTCGGGCGCACGATTTCCGACATGTCCGTCCACATGGAATCGAAGCCTGGTCCGCTGAAAGGCCCACGATAGCCGGCGCCCGAGACAGGGATTTTCCCGGTAGTGGCTTGTTCCCAGAGGCTGGCGATCTGGTCCGGTTTCCAATGGGAATCCCCCAGAGCGTAAAAATCCGGATTCTTCATCTTGCTGATGATCTGGTTCTTGCAGCTCTGAATACAGCGCAGGCAGTTCTTGCACAAAGAGTCGATGGAGTCTGTAATCTGTTCCGGATCGAACCGGCGGTTCTTATAGACCTCATAGACGCAATCACGCTTGGCGCACTCGAGGCAGCCGAGACAGCCTTCCCGTTCCACCATCGCGTACTTGGGAACGGGAATGAATCTCGGCGGGGCCGCTTGCGCGCTTATGTGATACTTCTTCGGCATTCCTTTTCCCTCTCAGACGACCGGCCTGGGCAGCAGTCCCGCGCCTCCAACGACATCCCTCACAGCGGCTTCCCATTCAATTGCCTGGATGTGCACTCCGCGCACGCCTTCGATCCGGCGCACTTGTTCGATCAGTTCTGTGGCGATTCGTATGCCTTCGGCCCGCCGGTCGGCGGCCGCCTGCATCCGGTCGATCAGATGTTGGGGAACGATCACGCCGGGCACCGATTTGTTCATGTACGTAAGCATGGCGGCGCTTTTAGGAACAATGATGCCCGCCAGAATGGCGGCACGCTCGTGAAGACCTTTGTCGCGCGCCTTGCGCATTGCCTCCGCAAATTGCTCGATGTCGTAGACCGCTTGCGTTTGAATAAAGTCTGCACCCGCTCGAATCTTTTTTGCCAGTCGGGTAGTGCGAATCTGGATCGGATCGCCGAGCGGCGTCCAGGCGGCGCCGATGAACAGCGGAACAGGTCCGTCAAGAGCGTCGCCTCCCTGCTGGCGGGAATCGTCGCGAAGCTGTTTGAGTATTCCAACAAGTTGGATCGAATCCACATCATATACGTTTTTGGCGCCGGGATGGCCTTTGAGTTTTCCGGCGGCCCCGAACGACTGGTGGTCCCCTGCGATACACAGGCAGTTGTGGATTCCATGACCGGCCGCGCCGAGGATATCGCTCTGGATCGCGATCCGGTTGCGGTCGCGACAAGTCATCTGCATGACCGGCTCGAGACCCTCCCGCACGAGCAGGATCGACGTCGCAATGCTGCTCATGCGGACGACCGCGGTTTGGCAATCGGTGACGTTATACGCGTCGGCTGTCCCGCGCAGCAACTCGATCTTTTTGCGAACCGGCTCCATGTTGCAGCCCATGGGCGGCCCCAGTTCAGCCGTTACCGCGAAGTGGCCGGCTGCCAAAACTTTTTCAAGGTTACTCCCGCTCTTCATCTCTGTATTCCTTCTTGACGACTTTCCGCGGTCCGCCGTCGCGAGAGGCGGCCCAATTCTTCGGGGGAATGTTAACTTCGAGCCGGTCAAGTTGCCCAAGAGCCGTCAGGCGCTCGACAATAAGATGCCATCCGCAATCGACGTCCTCGGAAACCTCGCATTTCCCGCCTTTGGAGCCGCCGCATGGCCCATTCAGCAGGCTCTTGGAACAACGGGCGACCGGACAAATGCCGCCGGTCAGATGCAGCGTGCAGTCTCCGCATGCGGCGCAGCGCTCGCTCCACACTCCTTCAGCCTCGCGGAGGCCGAGGAATTTTGTGTTGACGCCGGGACAAATCGGTTTGTTCGGGAAACGCTCGGCCATCGCCTGGACGCCGACGCCGCAGGCAGTCGAAAGCACGAGGGTGACTCTGTCCACTTTTTCCCGCGCCTTTTCAATGAATTCCCGCTCGCATTGGCGTTCCACGGTCACCTCGAGGACTTCAAGTTGTTTGCCTCTCTGTGCGGCCGCAATCCGGAGCGCGGAAGCGAGGATGCCGACTTCCCGCTCGCCGCCCGCCATGCAGTCGGCTACGCATGTGGCGCAGCCCGCAATCAGCACGGAATCGACGTCGCCAATTATTGAAAGGATTTCTTCGATCGGTTTACGTTCGGCTATTATCATCTGACCCTGTTCCCTTTTGCCGGGTTCGGCCCCAGCTTTTCCACGCGGCCGCTTAATTCCTGCAGTGCGTCGAGGAGGTCCTGTCGATTGTTGGCGCCGCTCTGCCTGATCATCACCCGGCAATTTCCGAGGCCGACCTCTTCAAGAACGGCATTTGCTTCTCGCACGCGAGCAGCCGCTCTGCGGCTGCCTTCGAGCGAGCGGCATCCGTTTTCAGGACAGGCGAGAACAAGCACGGCGTCAGCCTGTTTTTCAAAGAGGCGGATAATGGAAAGCGTTGTGAGTTTTGCCGAACAGGGGAGTTGCCTCAGGCGGATGTATTGCCCGTTAATGCTATCTGGCGTGAATGGAGGGCGCCAATCTTGCGGAATGCGATTTTGGCAGGCAAAGATAACGATATCCACTGAATCCTTCCTTCTTTATTCATAGCAGGCTTTCATGCAGGTTTGGTTTTTCTCGTCCCGCATAGTCACTGCAAAACACAAGCAAAGTCTAGCAGATTCAAAGGGTTATTTCAAGCAGAAATCTTCCGCTTATCCGGCAATTTGTTCATCCGGAAATTTTCTTCCGGAACGAGATTTGAGCCATTATCGCCTGCAATCGGCCCTGGGCTAAATAAAGGCTTTTTGCGCCGCCCGATCAATGCAAGACGAGAATGACCGGCAAAACTGCCGTTCGCAAAAACAGCTGCGGCGCTCATCGAATGAGCGCCGCAAACCGAGAGAGGAAAAAATTCCGCAGATCAGCGGGGCCGCAGACCTCAGGCGTCGATAATCTCCATCGCCTCCTGCCGGTACGCGTCCATGATATAGGGGATGCCTGTTACCCTGGTGCATTCTTCGGTGAGAGAGGCCAGATCCTGGCGCTTGATCAACTCAACCTTCCACTTGCGCGCCCCCGCCATCAGTTGTTGCAGGCCCACTCGTATTTTTTCGGTTGTGCTATAAATTCCGATTGCGCCAAGCGGCATTTTATCGGCTTCGGCCCCGTACTTCGCCTTAATTTCTTCGTAACAGACAAAGATCTCTTCTTTCGTCTTCCCGTACTTCGATACGGTCTTGGGCAGTTCTCCATTGGATCCATTGAGCCAGGCGGCGATATTTTTGCCGACCATGCCGGGGATCATCAGCGCGCGGCCCATACAGACTGCCTTCGTGAAAGGCGCGCCCAGGGCGATCGCTTTGAAGACGTGGTCTTCGGCGCTGAATCCGCCGGCAAAGGCGATATCAGGCACGAATTTTCCTTTGTCCCTGAGTTTGCAGCACAGATTGTAGGCCATCGAATGCAGGTAGATTGAAGGCACGCCCCATTCGGCCATCATGCGCCACGGGCTCATGCCGGTCCCGCCCGGCGCTCCGTCAATCGTGAGCAGATCGATGCGGGCATCGGACGACCAGCGAATCGCCATGGCGAGCTCGCGCATCGGATAGGCCCCGGTTTTCAGCGTTACCCGTTTTGCGCCAAGTTTGCGCAACCGTTCGACTTCCTTCATGAAGCCGTCGTAGTCGATGAAGCCGAGGCGCGAGTGGCGCTCGAACTGCTTGATGGCGCCGTCCCTGAAGGCCGCCTGATTGGCCGGGTTCTCGGGATCTGGCGTTACGATGTAGCCGCGCTTCTTCAGTTCGATGGCGCGCTCGAGCGAATCGACTTTGATCTCGCCCCCGATGCATTTTGCGCCCTGGCCCCACTTGAGTTCGATGGTCTCGACGCCGAGCTTGTCGACCACGTATTCGGCTACTCCGAACCGCGTATCTTCAACATTCAGTTGTACGAGGATGTCTCCGTATCCCTCATGATACCGCCGATAGGCTTCCACCCGCCGGCGCATATCGGGCGCTTCCTTTACCTTTCCGCGGGAATCGAGCTCGAGCTTCGGATCAATGCCGCAGACGTTCTCACCGCAAACAAGGCTGATACCGCTGATGGCCGCGCCCACGGCAAAATGCTCCCAGTTCTTGCGAGCGATCTCGGTGCTGCCGAGCGCGCCGGTGAAAATAGGGGCCTTCATCTTTACCTTGTGAGTGGTGCCGAATTGCGTTTCCGTATTGACGGTCGGAAACGTGGCGTGGTCGGAGTCGCCCAGAGTACCCTCGGCCCCGAAGGCATAGCCCATGATGTTCAGGTGCGAATAATCGACCGGGTAATCTTTATCGGCGCCCGCGGTTACCTCCCCGAAGGGACCGGGATACAGCAGCTCTCTTCCCCGGAAAGTGGAAGTGAAAAGGTCGCACCCGCCCTTGCAACCGTCTATGCAGCGGCTGCAAATACCGGACTGAGGTGAAACATGCCGCGAGCGGTTGCTCGTCTGCAGCGCCTCATTGGCATTTGGACGATGTAGATTCATACGTTACTCTCCTTTAGGACTTTCGGTCAAAAGTTGCCGCACCTGAAACTTCGTTCCTGCCCGCAGACACCTTGCCTGCTCCATCAGACGGACTCTCATCACCTTCCCATGCGCAGGATCGAGTGTCGCAACCGAACTGGCAAATCATTGCCTAATAATATCACACTCCAGATGTAATGTCAATGAGAATCTCCCCTGAAATGGCAGGTTTTTTAGTAAAGAAGGACTCTATTCGTTGGCAAATTTGCCGCTTATGTTCCGGCAAAAAAGATTTCCGTTCCGGCAATCCCGAATATACTGCGAGCGCTCATCGCAAAAAAAATTCCAAGATTCCAAAGGAAATCCCGCTCTGTTCTCGGAAAAAGCCAAGCTGCTGCCACGTGAATTGCGGCAAAATTGCCAATTTCGGCTTGCAATGTGGCAGGACTTCTGGTAGAATGCGGATTATGAGTGAAAAGACCGAAAAGAAGCGGCTTGCAATTCTGCGCATTCTTCAGGAAGCCGGCCGGCCCGTAGGCAGCTCCCGGATCACGGAGCGGCTCATTGCCGCCGGCAATGAGATCACCGAGCGAACGGTCCGGTTTTATCTGCAAGCGATGGATGAGGAAGGGCTGACCGAGAATCTGGGGCGAAGAGGCCGGTTGATAACGCAGAAGGGAATGGAGGAGATCTCCAGCGCCCGCATTATTGAACGAGTGGGATTTCTCGCTGCAAAAATAGATCAGATGACGTACCGAATGAACTTCGACCTGAAGACTCGTTCCGGCACTGTGGTTGTGAATGCCAGCATCATTGAGCAGTCGCAGTTGAAAAAGGCTGCGCCGCTGGTGAAGCGGGTTTTCAGCCACGGATACGCGATGGGACGCCTGGTGACGCTCTTTGCGCCGCAGCAGCGCGTGGGCGAGCTGATTGTTCCCGAGGGAATGGTCGGGATCGGGACAGTGTGCTCGGTTACACTGAATGGAGTACTGCTATCGAACGGGATCCCTACTTATTCTCGATTCGGCGGGTTACTGGAATTACATGATTATAAGCCCAGCCGTTTCGTCGAGGTCATATACTACAATGGGACAACGCTCGATCCCCTGGAGGTTTTCATCCGGAGCGGCATGACCGATTATCTCGGCGCCACGAAAAATGGCAATGGCCGCATCGGCGCCAGTTTCAGGGAGGTTCCCGCCGAAAGCAGGGAGCGTGTGGTGTATCTGGCCCAACAACTGGAGGAAGTTGGGTTGGGTGGGTTTATGTCCATTGGATGGCCCGGTCAGCCGCTGCTCGAGATTCCGGTGAATCAGGGACAGGTGGGGGCAATTGTGATCGGCGGACTCAATCCGGCCGCCATTCTTGAGGAAGTGGGGATGCGGACTCATTCGCGTGCGCTGGCGGCTCTGGCTGATTACGAACAATTCTTCCCGTTTGAGGAGCTTGACGAGCACTGCCGGAATTTCTAAGCCCAGAAAATTTTTAAATAAATTTTCGTTAACTTTCTCTCCGTTCCTTATTCAAAATATTCTCTACATTTTTGTTTAACGTCAATCAAATGAACCTGTTCCGGCTCAGGTGAAGCGTTTTATCTTTTCCCATGGGTTATTTATGAGTTATTGACGAACCAAAAAAGGTGTGATAAACTTCTTGTTCACGGAAATGTCATGAATGGCCGAAAAAAAGGAGGTGATGCAAGGGAAAGTACTATGCAGGAGAAGCGAGCCGTATCAAGATCAGCAGAACAGCGGAATTGACTTTTACATTAGAGCGAAACCTGAGCGAGGTAATCATGAAAAAGGCGGCAATAGCACTGTTTTTGACACTATGTCTGACGATGTTCGCGTTTACAGCGGCTGAAGCGCTTGTCTGTGACCTGGGAGCCAAGACGTTCACCATGTGTGACAATTTCGGCGGAGTTTGGAACATAACGCTTGATAAGGGTGAAATCAGAGGCACGCGCGACGTGGCCGACCCCGGGGTGAACTGTGGTCTATTACCCGTATACGGCACAATCTGCTGTCCGCAAAATAAGATTCGGCTGACGGTTCTTGATACCCCTGAAGACTGTTGCATATCGACATTCTGGGAAGGCCAGTTCACTTCTCCCGAACTCGATATCATTGAAGGGGTTGTTATCAACGAAAAAGGAGACGTTTTCGAGTTTACGCTCTTTAATTGCGACTCGACACCCGAGCAGATTTCGGCTCCCGATCCTGCCCTGCCTTGAGGATCTCGGAATTTGTTTTTAGTTTTGCTCCCCATCACCCCCCTGAAAAGTGGGCGAATGTGTGGTGAATTTACGGTAAGAGACCACAAAGACCCGAGCATCAGGGGGAAATGGTATGATTTATGCTCATTTATGCCTTCAAATCGAGGAGTGGAAGTCGCAGAGGCAACACGTAAAGACATTAGTACATGAATTATGAGGTAAATAGCGGATATTGCAATATTTGCGATAAAGTAGTGCCCGCAAGCTATGAATCGCGCGACGGAAAGATGTACCTCAGAAAAGAATGCGCGCGTTGCGGAGTCACCGAGACGTTGCTTTCCTCCGATATCGAGCGCTATCAGAAAAAGCAGGAATTCGGTAAAGGCACATTTCCGCCTTCGGAGCCGCGAGTTGTCGTCGTCGAGGTGACGAACACCTGCAATCTGAGCTGTCCCACCTGTATGTCCAACATGGGCAGGGAGAGCGCGAAGTTCGATCCTCCTCTCGAGTATTTTGATCGATTGTTCCGATCGCTTTCCCAGAGGAAGCCGCCGCCCCACATTGAATTATTCGGCGGCGAGCCGACGACACGCGACGATTTGCCCGCTATTATTGCGCTCGGCTTCCAGTACGGTCTCCACGTCTGTGTATGCACCAACGGCGTCCGGCTTGCGGATGAGGAGTATTGTCGGCAGCTCTTATCCACGGGAGCCGGAATCCATTTCCAGTTCGACGGAATGGATTCCTGCACCTACCGGTTGCTGCGAGGAAACGAGGACCTTCTCGAGAAGAAGCTGACCGCGCTTGGCAACACCAGCAAGTATGTCCAGACGCCGATCTCGATTTTCTGCACCCTTGCCAGGGGAATCAATGACAAAGCCCTGACGGACATTATCGAATTCTGCCGGCAAAGGAGAAAAGTGGTAGGCGCCCTTTACCTGATTCCTTTGGCGCGGACATGGGATAACGGAGAGGTGCAGTTCGCTTGGCGCGAGGAAGAACGCCTAACCGTGGAGGACGTGGAAAATCTGGTGGCTGAAAAGTTCAGCGGGATAGAATTTTTGCCTGCCGGCTCTATGGATGTTCCCGTTCCGTTTCGCGAACTTCTGAGGCCGTTCGCGGCTTTTCGGGGGGCAAGCCCGAGTTGCGAGAGCATTGCTTTTCTCATCTCAACAGAGAACGGATATGTGCCGGCATCCGAATTTCTGAAAACCTCCTTTTACGAGTTGGCGGAGGACCTGAAAAAGAAAGCTTCGCGCAATAATTCAGACGACCCGAAAAAGAAGGATGATGAGTCTGCCCGGACTTTTTGGGGGAAAATTCTTATCAGCTTGTGGTATGGATCGCTGATTCGCAAGCATGTGAAACTGGACAGGGTGTTCTCCGAGAAGGGCTTGAAAAAGTATCTCGGGATGCTTCGCCTTGTGCTGAATATCCGATCAAGGGAAAAACGGCGGCGGATATTCGAAGAGATCACCGGAAAGAAATCGATTTTTCGCCTGGTTGTGCTGCCGTATCAGGACCGTTTTCAGCACCAGTCGCAGTGCGTGGAACGCTGTCCGGTCGCCGTCGGCTTCCTGGATCCGGAAAACGATTCGGTACGGACAATCCCGCTGTGCTCGTGGAGGCGCCACCGATCGGAAATTCTTTCAAAGATGTCCCGCCCCGGCGCCTGAAAAAACCGCTGAAGGAGCAATCCGCCTCGCCTCGTTCCGCAGAGTGAACTAAAAGAGAGGCCGTGTGCCTAGTCCTGGGCGCCTTTGTCGGGTATACCGTTGTGCCGATCCTCTTTGCGGCGCTACCGCGGCACGCGAAACTTCTTCGGATTGGATGCCTTGATCAGTACTGCTGGAACAACCTGCCCCATTTCGTTCGCAGCGCTTCGTTTACCCGCCTCTTTCCGATCAGCGGATACCAGAACCCGTCGTGATACAGGCGCGAAGCGACATACGACCACGGCACCAGCGGGGTGCGCAGGAGCAGGTTCTCCAGCGGCTTGAGCGGTCCGTGGTAGATGGCTTTCTGGCCTCGGCTGGCAAAGGTGTCTTTCCGGCCTTCGAAACGCCAGTTGATTGCCGATATATCCTCGCCCACAATTTCCATCTCGTCCACAATTCCGCAGCCGAGGCCGCGCTCGTGCGCGATTCGAATGAAGTCAAGGCTCATGGGATCGAACCCCATCATTTTCGCCGCAACCGCATCGATTGCTACCTGGTCGGCGCTGGCAAGAATATAATCTTTCACGTGAGGGCGCATACAGCGCGGGCCGGGGCCGTCGCCGGCGAATGTTCCATCCATCACTGCGAAAATGCCTGAATGAATTTCCTGTTGGATTGTGAGCAGGTCGACGAGGGTCTCGTGGATCACGCTGTGCGTCCAGTGACGGCGTTCTTGGAGCAGGCCGCCGAAGGCGTTCTTCATTGCGCCCGTCATGGTGGTGAAGACGTGCGTCTTCATGGTGGGCAGATGCAGGATATTCTCGCCGATGAAGCGTTTCGGGATGTAGATGCCGTTGGGAAAAATTCCGGGGAGCACCAGCAATTTTCTCTCCGGCTCGTATTTTATCCACTCCTCGTTCTCATACAGATGGATGTTCCTCAGGCCGTATTTGTCAACCACGACCTGCCGCTGTTTGTTATTTACTTCTCCGACCTTCGCGTCGACGACGACGGTTCGATTATGGCAGCCGTGAATAAGCGAAGGCTTGTAGCCGTCATCGAGCATCGTCTTGATAACGCCGTCGAGCTGCCACGGCAGAGTCGAGCAGGCAGGATAGAAAACGTGCCAGGATATATTTATCTTAAGGGCGGTGTCCCTATCCTTCGGCAAATACTTTTCATAATCCGCCAAACGCATCAGGCGGCCGTAATCCTCGATTACGGTTTCGGGCGCCGTCTTCAGCACCGCGACCTTCGACTTCCGGGCCGCCGGCTTGCCGTTTGTATCGGGTTGAGGGGAAATGCGAACAGAACCCATGTAAAAACTCCTTTTAGATCAACTGATGAGAAACTGCCTGTAGAGGATGATACTGCAGGCGATAAACCAGAGGAATATATCCACCATCAACGCCCGATCGGTCAACAGCACCCGCGTGGGACTTCCGCCCTGTTCCTTGTGATAAGCCAGGTACAGGTAGCGAAAAACTCCGTAGAGAACGAACGGGACAGTGTAGATCAGGTTGTGGGTCTGGAAACGCTGGTATTCCAGCGATTCACTCGAAACGGTAAACATGGCGTAGGAGATAACGGTGGAAGTAGTGACGATCGCGATCATCTGATCCAAGAAATAGGGGCTGTACTCGGCAAGCGATCTGCGGTGCCTGGATGCTTCATTATCGAGCAGGAGCAACTCATGCCTCCGCTTGCTGAGCGCAAGGAAAAGGGACAGAAACAATATGCAGATCAGAAACCAAGCCGAGATGGCATTATGGATGACGACGCCGCCCGCCAGCGCGCGCAAGACGAAACCGAGCGCAATGGCAAACACATCGAGGATGACTACGTGCTTAAGGTAAAACGTATACGAAACGACGAGCGTGTAATACGCAAGGGCAACCAGACCGAAGCCGACGCCCAGGACAAACGAGCCGCCAAGGCCGATCACGCTCAGCAAAATCGCGCTCTTGATGGCGAACAGAGGCGGAACCGCACCCGAAGCAAGCGGTCTCTTGCACTTGGTCGGGTGCAGGCGATCGTTCTCCAGGTCGGCATAATCGTTGATAATGTAAACTGTCCCGGACAGAATACAAAAAAGAAAGAAAGCGAGCAGGGTCCGGAGCAGGAGGGCGGCATTGAACAGATTCAGCGAGAAAACGAGGACGGCAAAGATAATAAGATTTTTCACCCACTGAGTGGGCCGCATGCTTTGCACCAGACCAACCCAGCGGCTGTGCGATTCTGCAATCGTCACGTTTTCCAGTTTTGCCTCCACTGTCTTCCTTTTATTTCTTGTTTCTGCCGATATCAGTGGTTACTATCAGAATATATTTGATGAAAATCAAAGTCAAGCCGCAGGCGTTCAGGGAATCACTTTGTAGACCGCGACAGGTGCGCCGGCCCAGGAAACCGCGGGCTCGTCAATAACGGCTACCCGCACGAGGCGCTCTCGCGGCTCCCAGCCGGTCCCGTAGAATTCGCGGTAATCCTTCAGAATGGAATAGTCGGAGTCTATGAGGTAGGCTATGTTTCGCTCGCGGATGTACTCCCACAACCGCCGCTCCTTCAGATACGGAACGACGGAATTGTTAGCCAGTCCGTCCAGATTGACCACTGTTCTCTCGCTCATGTAGCCGATGATGCCGGAGTTGAAGCTCCCGATCAATATATCATCGGCGAGGTTGCGCTTTGCCCAGTCCGCAGCCATGAGCTGCTCGATCTGCCAGGGGTACATCCCATTCCTCCAGCCGGTCCACCCGTTCAGCAGGTAGCCGGAGAGAACAATCCCTGCCAGAAAAGCGGCGGCAATACGACCGCGGCCTTTCAGCGCAATTTTTGAGAAATCGACTGAACCGAAGAGGATGCCGAGAAAAATCGATGCAATTGTCGCAGCAGGAATGAAGTACCACGATTTCAGTGTTCCCCTCGCCAGCGAATGCGCAAGAGTGAGTGCAATGAATCCGATGAGAGCGACAGATGCCAGCCGCAGTGATTTCCATACCCGCTGCGCTCTTGGATCATCGAGTTGGACGAGCCCCAACCCCAGGCCAGCCAAAATTCCCATCAATCCTCCCCATGCGAACACGTCCGTTGGGATCGTCCACACGAACAACTTGATGGTATTCGCCAGAGAAGTGAGGAAAATCTGGTGGCTCGCTACGCCGGCCGCCCGCAGGTTGCCTCGCGTGATAATGCTGTAGGCGCTGCCACTGGATTGCTCGATCGTGCCGAACGTATGCAGGTTCCACAGCAGCCATGGCGCGACAACCGCGGCGCAAACGGCGCCTGACGCCGCGATAGCCGCAGGTCGGCGGATGGCGCGCCTGAAAAACAGCAGATGTATATATGTGACTGCGACCAGGATAGCGTTATCCGTTCGCGTGAGAATGAGCAATCCCGATAAGAAGCCGAGCAACAGAAGGTTTCGGCCGGAGATCTTCTCCTCGTGGAGCATGGTCAGGTAAAACCAGAAATAGAAGGCAAACAGAAAGAGATTAAGGCCGGTCTCCAGCCCGTTGACTGAATGGAAAATCACCGATGGATTGAGCAGGTAAACGGCCGCCCCCGCTACACCGGCGCTTTTATTTTCCGTCAATGTGCTGATAAGCCGGTAAATGAGGTATCCGGCGCCGACGTCCAGGAGACCCTCGAGCGCGAGCGCCGCATGGATCGGAGCGGTCAACCCGCCAAAAACGTAATGAATGGGAACGAGCAAAAGGAACCACAGCGGATGAAACCCATTTGCCGGCATGGTTCCATCAAAGGTTACGCCGCCCCCCGCAGCCGCGTTCTTTGCCAATTGAAAATAGTAAAATGAATCATCCGAGAGCACTTTCGTGATCAGCGTTTGGATATCACAAAACGCGACCGCGAGGCGAAGCGTCGCTGCGATGCTCAGGAGGATTACCAGGAAAATGGTCGGTCGGGAGAAAACGGCTGTTTCTTGTTGGGCCACTGGAAGTTATAGTTCTTTACCTTCATGATGCACCGGCGCTCTTCGGCCGGAGCAATTCTGAATTCAAATCTATCAGATCGCGCACGCGAGTGTCAAGTGAATGAGGCGAAAAACAGCGATTCCGCAACCCGACATTCGGAAGTGAGTGAAAGGGCACAAAGACAGGGTTTTTATGGTGAAAGAGGAATAGAGCAATGTCGCAGAGGGTATT